>OMZT01000047.1 GCA_900315615.1 uncultured Veillonellaceae bacterium
CAAGATAGCAGCTCTCGTCGTGTTCAGTCTGGTGGCCGGTCTGATATGCCTGGGACTTACCGGCACGAACGAGTATATAGGAGCGGCAGTTCTCCTCGGAAATGGCGGCTTCATACCGAACGGTTCATGGTCTGTTATCCTGACGATGGTGATCATACTGGTCAATTTCCAGGGTACAGAGATCATAGGGCTTGCAGCTGGTGAATGTGAGAAGCCGGAAAAGAGCATTCCGATAGCCGTGCGCAATGTAACATGGCGTATCATTGCACTTTACATCATCCCTATATCACTCCTGATATCTATCCTGCCATGGAATGAAGCGGGATTATCGGAGAGCGTGTTTGCAGCAGCGCTGTCTAAATATGGTTTTGAATGGCTGGGCGGAGCAATCGCCTTCGTCGTGCTTACGGCGGCGATATCCTGCTCAAACTCCGGACTGTACGGTGGCGCGCGTGCGCTCTACGCTCTGTCGAAGATGGGTATGGCACCATCCACGCTATCAAAGCTTAATAAGAACGGTATGCCGCAGCGGTCCGTACTGATTTCAATCTGTGCGTGTTGGTTCGTTATCCTGCTGTACAGTATCGATCCGAATTCTGCAGTGTATACGTACCTTCTTGCTGTGTCAGGGTTCACTGGAGCATTGGCATGGATCTCGATATGTTGGAGTCAGTACAGGTTCCGCCGCCACATGATCGCTGAGGGACTTGAAGGGAAGCTCCGCTATAAGACACCATTTTTCCCGTATGTCACGCTGTTTGGCATCTGGGCACAGGTGTTCTGTATGGCGGTCCTGATTTTCGATCCGGAGCTTCGTGAGGCATTGTATGCTGGAATACCGATGTTTGTTATGCCTATGTTGCTGTACGCATGGAAAAAACGTCATGCTGTGCGTCTTCAAGCGGCACGAGTAACGACGAAATCTTGATAGAAGCTTATGAAGCAGCCCCTTTGGCAAAAGGGGTTGTTTCATTCTATAGATATGTGAAGACGATGAAAAGGGGAACTCACGATGCCGGCAAAGCTTTTTGTGATGGATATGGACGGGACTCTGATTGGCAGATCGAGGCGGATATCAGAGAGAAATAAAGAGGCTCTGCGCGCGGCGGCCAATGATGGTGTCATCGTGACGATAGCTACTGGGAGGATGTATGCGTCTGCACTGCCGACAGCTAAGGAACTGGGCATAGATGTGCCGCTTATTACGTATAATGGTGCTCTTATCAAATCTGTGTCTGGTAAGGTGCTGTACGAATCCTGCCTAAACGCAGATTATGTGCGCGAGGTGCTGGATTTCTGCATAGAACGTGGCTGGCATATACAGCTATACAGCGGGGATGAGCTGTATTTCACAGAGCATAACGATTATGCGAAGGGATATGAACGGCTTTCAGGTATAGCCGGACATGTTGTCGGTATGGACATTTATAAGCATACGTATAGGGTGTCAAAAATGCTGTCTATAACGGATGGAGCCGATGAGACAGATATGCGGGTAGCCGAGCTGAGGAAAGCATTTGGCGGCAGGCTTTTTCCTGTGAAGTCGAATCCGAACTATGCAGAGATCATAGGTATAGGCGTGAATAAGGCGTCGGGAATCAAGCGCCTGGCGGATGTGCTAGGCATATCAATCTCCGATACGGTGGCAATCGGAGATTCCAACAATGACATACCCATGCTGCAGGCAGCAGGGATGGGTATAGCTATGGGAAATGCCGTGCCTGAGGTGAAGGCGTCGGCTGATGCTGTGGTGTCTTCTGTGGATGATGATGGCGTGGCAGAGGCAGTATATGAATACGTACTTTGATGTTTGAAGGGGAAAAGACTATGTCGATAAGGCTCATTGCTATGGATCTTGATGGGACGTTGCTCAACTCGGCTAAAGTGGTTTCTGAACGTAATATGCGCGCTATAGAAGCGGCGCAGGCGTGCGGCGTATATGTGACTATCGCGACCGGGCGCATGTTCATCTCGGCGGAGTTCTTCGGGAAGAGGATCATGGCCAACGCGCCTATCATATGCTGCAATGGTGGCATGGTGCAGGCCGTGGGTGCTGATGAGCCGGTATTCGAGTCGCACCTTAGTGAGGATGCGTTCACTGAGCTGATGGAACTTTCGGAGGAGCGCAACTGGTATATGCAGTGGTACATAGGAAGGGACATTTATGCTGACAAATTCAGGCCAGAGTATTTCGTGTCATATAAGTCCATGAAAGATGCGTTTGTCGTCAAAGAGGTCGGCAAAGGCGGATGGAGGAAATACAGGCATAATGTCATTCAATGTGTTGCCAGAGACCTGGACGGAAGGATAGAACGTGTAACGCATGAGATAGAGCAGCGATTCGGGGGGCGTATCCGCGCACAGCAAAATACGGGATATTCAGTCGACCTCACGCCACCTGAGGTGAATAAGGCACTCGGTATCAGTAAGCTCGCAGACTATCTCGGAGTTAGACAGGATGAGGTCATGGCCATGGGAGACGGTGATAACGACCTTTCCATGATCAGATGGGCGGGCACCGGCGTCGCGATGAAAAACGGGATAGATGAGGCAAAGGCACTCTCTGATTATGTCGCACCCGATAATGACGATGATGGCGTTGGCCGTGCGATAGAGGAGCTTGTTCTTCGCGCATGATGTGTCTTTTGATTTGCAATAGATGATATAATGCCTTATAATGAAAGGGTGTTTGTTGGATTTTATCTGCTGGCAGTTTGGGACATATTCCTCGTGATTGGGACGTGATTTTAGTATGGAAGAGAAAGAAAACGAGTTCAAGCTTGTCATTGTTACAGGTATGTCGGGCGGCGGTAAGACGCAGGCATGCAGGTTCCTGGAGGATTTGGGGTTTTTCTGTGTGGACAACCTTCCGCCTGTCTTTATCCCGAAGTTCGCTGAGCTTTGCCGTCATACTATGGGTCATGTCCGTAAGGTTGTCCTGGTGGTGGACACGAGAAGCCGTGAATTCTTTGATACGTTCGTGCATGTGCTCGATGATATGGATAAGGATCAGATAACATATGAGATGCTGTTCATGGACGCATCCGATCCTGCTATCATACGCCGCTACAAAGAGACGAGAAGACGTCATCCTATGGCTCCAAGTTCACGTATAAGCGAGGGCATAGCGATGGAGCGTGAGCGCCTTGCCCCCATAAGAAGCAAGGCAACGTATATCATAGATACATCCAGCCTGAAAAAAGCTGAGCTGAAGTCGAAGATCGTCCAGATATTCGGCAGGCAGGATTCAGATAGGATGACAATCAATGTGCTTTCGTTCGGGTTCAAATTCGGGATGCCGCTAGATGCCGATATCGTGATGGATGTGAGATTCCTTCCAAATCCGTTCTATATAGAATCCATGCGTCATAAGAGCGGCTCTGTGCCCGAGGTGGCACAGTATATTGAGAGATGGCCCGTGACTCAGGAGTTCGAGAAGCGTCTTGATGATATGATCGATTTTTTGGTGCCGCAGTATATCAAAGAGGGTAAGAGCCAGCTTGTCATAGCTGTAGGCTGTACGGGCGGTATGCATAGGAGTGTATATATAGCGAATCATATATTCGACCTGTTGGCTGCGCGCGGATATCAGGTGAATGTGGAACACAGGGATCTCATGAAGAACGACGTGTGGGAGCATGTCCGGGAAAAGCGTTGAGGTGATTTTAGATGCATCTGCTGAAATGGCTTTATCCGGGCATGAAATTCAAGCGGTGGCTGCTGCTTTTTTCGGCAGGGGTCATGCTTGTGAGCCTGGGATTGGCATTGGCGTTCAACTATAAATATCTTGACCGCATAGAGGAATTCATCTTTTACGCAGCTTATATGTGGAAGGGAAGCTACAACTATACTTTCGCAACGATAGCCGGTATAGTTATAACATTGATGGGGGTGGCACTGATGCTCGTGGCTACGCGTTTTGTCATCAGGTCGCTTATCTATGTAATACTGCCGGAAAATTCTGGTAATCTTGTTGATATCATCTATGAGAAGCGCAAACTCGGAAAGGGTCCTGCGGTGGCCGTTGTCGGCGGAGGGCATGGACTTTCCGTTCTTTTGCGCGGCATTAAGCAAGCTACAAGCAATGTGACTGCCGTAGTGACGGTCGCTGACGATGGCGGTTCATCAGGACGACTCAGGAAGGAATTCGACATTATACCGCCGGGTGATCTCAGGAATTGTCTCGTAGCACTTGCCGATACGGAGCCGATGATGGAGAAGCTGTTCCAGTATCGTTTCCCCGGTGAGGGGGAACTGGCTGGGCACAGCTTCGGGAACCTGTTCATCACAGCGATGACGCAGGTGACCGGCGGCGATATAGAGACGGCTCTTAAAGAGTCGTCCAAAGTTCTTGCGGTGAAAGGGCGTGTGCTGCCTGCAAGTGCGGAGCATGTGCGCTTGGATGCTGAGATGTATGATGGAACCGTTGTTAAGGGCGAGTCGCATATACCGGAGGTACATAAGCACATACGGCGCGTACACCTCTGCCCGGCACATCCAAAACCGGTTCAGTCTGCACTCGATGCGCTCAGGAAGGCTGATGTGATCATACTGGGCCCAGGAAGCCTTTATACAAGTATCATGCCGAACCTGCTCGTGGATGATATAGCTGATACGATACGCGAGAGCCATGCGGTGAAGATATATATATGCAACGTCATGACACAGCCAGGTGAGACGGATGGATATACGGCGTCCATGCATGTAAAAGCGATTATAGATCACGCAGGGCCTGGTATCGTGGACTTCGTACTGGTGAATTCCCGCTCGATAGGTCAGAGCATTCGCGAGCAGTATGCGGCGAAGGGGATATATCCGGTCGAGTCGGATCCAGAGGCTGTCAACAGTCTTGGGGTTGGATTCGTCGCAGCTGATATCATGAGTGATACAGATGTGCTGCATCATGATCCTGTTAAGCTTGCGAAGAGTATCATGAGGATCGTATATGACATGAAGATCGGAGGAAGATGACGATATGCCATCCTCATTTGCGTCAGAGGTGAAGGCGGAGATCGCTCATCTCGATGTTCCTAATCAGTGCTGTCGGGTGGCAGAGCTTGCAGCCTTGCTTCGCATGGGTGCCGTTGTGACACTCGGCGCGAATAAGGCGATGGGACTCGTCTTCACGACGGAGAATGCAGCCGTTGCAAGGCGCGTACTACGCCTGCTCAAGGAAATTGGCGATATCAGGACAACGATAACGGTCAGGAGATCGCGCCGGCTGATGAAGCATAACAGCTACAGCGTAGAAGTCCAGCGTTCTCCCAAGGTGCCGGAAATGCTCCAAAGCCTCGGCATATGGAAGGAAGGCAGTCTGAATATCGGTACAGACAGTGCAATACTAAGGAAGACGTGCTGCTGTGCGTCATACCTTAGAGGTGCATTCCTCGGTGGTGGTAGCGTGAATCGTCCTGATGCGCAATATCATTTAGAGCTCGATTCGGTCTCATACTCATTTGCGGACCTTATGTACAAGCTGTTGAGGCATATGGGATTACCGGCAGGAATAACCGAGAGGAAGAGCGGATATGTCGTCTACCTCAAGGAGGGCGATTCTATTCTCGACTTCTTGGAGATGGTTGGTGCAGATAGTGCTGCGGAGAAATTCGAGATCGCTCGCAACCTGAAGGAAGTGCGCAACCAGGTGAACAGACTGGTGAACTGCGAGACGGCGAATCTTCAGAAAAGCGTCGATGCGGCGGGACGGCAGCTCGAGGCCATAAACAGGATAAAAGAAAGCGGTTGCTATGATGGGCTGTCGGAGATATTGCGCGAGACAGCCGAGGCACGCCTGCTTAATCCAGAGGCTCCGCTTTCAGAGTTGGGGCAGATACTTCATGTCGGGAAGTCTGGTATCAATCATCGTATGCGGAAATTATTGAAGATAGCAGAGGAAATCTAGCTGGCTCGAGAACATTTCCAGAGGGGAGAAGAATACGTGTATATATCAATGCGCCTTGCCAGGATATTGTGCGTTTTGGCTGCCGCTTTTGTGCTGCTAGTTGTGTATCTTTTTGCGACGCCTCCAGCTCAAGGTGTGCCTATACTGGAGTATCATATGGTGAATGATTCGCCTGTGCAGGGTGCGGAAAAATATGCTGTATCGGTGAAGGACTTCGAGGAGCAGCTGGATTATCTTGAAAGTCAGGGGTATCATACGATTCGTATGATAGATTTCATCAAGGCGAAGAAGGGTAAGTTCAAGCTACCAGAAAAGCCCGTGATACTGACATTTGATGATGGATATGAGGATAATTATACGGAGATGATGCCGCGTATAACCAAACGTGGCATGACGGCAACGGTTTACGTCGTCGTCAACGATATAGGCCGTGATGGATATCTCACTTGGGATCAGATGCGTGAGATGCAGGCTGCTGGTATCGAGATCGGCTGTCATACGGGCGACCATGTACCTATTACGGAGCTTTCTGATGAGGAGCGGGCATATGAGGTAAAGACGCCGAAGCTTTTGATGGAGTGGAACGGCATAAATACGGTATTCAGCTTCTCGTATCCGAATGGAAAGTATGATGAGCGTACGCCAAAGTTGCTGAAGGATAGCGAGTACCTGTCCGCCGTGACGGGTGATGCCGGACTCAATACGTTTGATACGGATCCATACTTGATGCAGAGAATCAATATACCGCCACCGAGATTTGGCATAACAGAATTCAAGCTGCGCCTCTTGAAGTCGGACATCATGACAAAGCTTGGCATATTACAGCATAAAGTGAAGTGAGGGGACGCTTATGAGGATAAAAAGAAAAATAAAGAAAGCTGCCCTTCTGCTTCTTGCTAGTTGTATCGCTGCAGGTAGTATCCAGGTGGCGGAAGCTCATCATCATCGTAATGATAGCACGACAGTTGTGACAAGGGATAAAGCCTTAAAGTCAGATACGGAAAATGTGAATCGCACAGATCCTAAAGCACAGCCTGACAAGGGGCCACTCCCAGTGGCAGAGGTCGGACATGCGAAGAATGGTGCGGAGATGGAGCAGGTCATGCATATGTGGCCCGTCGTGTCGAAGGATACGGGGGGAACACTGATATTTTCTGACAGTCCGGAGTACGTGCAGGAGGATGGAATACTCTACGAAGACACCGTATCCGGTGATGCACGCGTGCTGTTCTATCATCTCAACAACACATCAGAGCAGAAGAAGGTCGCTGTCATGCTTCAAAATGAAGGCGATGCTCCCGTGATAATCAAGGTCACGCGCGGAGGGCTCAGCGATCCCAATGAGGATTATCTTGCAGTAGGCAAGCGCACGCAGATAGAATATTTTGCGAGGAACGTATATGATGTGATGTACGTGCGCTCACATGGCAAGAGGCTACTGCGCCGTGAGATGAATGAGAAGATCATTGAGCCCGGACAGCTGACATATGGTGTGTTCGATTTCAATGCTTCAAAGCCTGTGAAGGTATCTGTCATCATGTATCCAGCGGATATGAGCCCATATGAGTTCATGGACAGGGCACGAGTGCTGCCAAAGGATGAGCAGAGGCTTCGCGGCACGTTCAAGGGAATGGATCGCGTCATCAGCAGCACACGGGTGTACGATCCGGATAAAGATGGTGCGGTGTATTTCCCCATCGGTGATAACCTTCAGGATCTGTACCGTACTGGCATTGACGCTACAGATGGCAGCAAGGTGACGGATTTTGGCAATTATGGGGTACTGTACAAGATCGAGATACCTACTACGGGAAAATCATTTGTAAAATATTATCTGAGTCCGTTGGGTGGGGTATATGCAGGCGCCATGACGGCTTCACAGCCCGGTGAGCAAGGATGCTTGCTCCTCACGCCTCATGGGAAGCCGTTCTTCGGCGATGAGACACCTCCGGAGACGGAGGAGGAGCAGCGCTCGCGCGAGAATGGCACATCGGCAATCAGTGGGAATACTGAGCTCGCTGACTTGGGGACATATCAGAACGGCAGACAGGTCAGCTTTGAATACTCGCCACCGGGTGCCTCGAACCTGCCGGTCAATATCATCATGATGCCGTCCAGATAGCTGGAAATAATTTTCTTGCAAAGGTATGAATAAAAGGATAAAATAAAAGGAGATTCGTCTTTGAGGAGGGATTTTCTATGAAGCATATCAAGACAGTCAACAAGCCTTCCATGCAGAGCACGCTCATGACGGGCGGCTGCGGCGAGTGCCAGGCTTCATGCCAGTCGGCATGCAAGACGTCCTGCACAGTCGGCAATCAGCCGTGTGCGAGCAGGAAGTGATTCCGTGACTGGAAGGAGCCTTCTCCCTATCGGAGGAGGCTCTTTTCTCATACATTTTGAATAAGGGAGATTATGAATGAAAGAAGCTATGAAGTCGCGCATACATCTATATGAGCAGTGCGGTCATTATGTGTTGGTCGATGTAAACAGCGGTGCGGTTCATCTTATCGATCGCATGATATATGATATCATGGATATATTCGATGGCACGAATGATGAGCGTGTGAAGCAGGAACTCGCTGGTAAATACGAGGAAGCAGAGCTCGACGAAGCGTTAGGAGAGCTTAAAGAGCTTATAGACGAAAAACTGCTCTTCGCACCAGACATAGAAGTACCGCCGACATTCAAGCAGAAGGGCGTGGTGAAGTCACTCTGCCTCATGGTGGCACAGGACTGCAATATGCGCTGCAAATACTGCTTCGGCGACGGGGGAAGCTATGGGCAGGAGCGCGCTGTGATGAGCCCTGAGGTTGGAAAGGCAGCAGTGGATTTCTTGCTGAAGAATGCTGGATTGCGTAAGCATTTCGAGATAGATTTCTTTGGCGGTGAGCCGCTAATGAACATGAAGACGGTGAAAGCCGTCACCAATTATGTGCATCAGAAGGAAAAGGAACTGAATGTACATTTCAAGCTTACGATGACGACAAATGGATTGCTGCTCAATGAGGAAAACAGGACGTGGCTGAATGATAACAACCTCTCATTGGTGCTCAGCACCGATGGCAGGAAAGACGTGCATGACCGTATGCGTCCAGACGCGGGCGGACAGGGTACGTATGACCGCGTAATGAAGAATTTCAAGGCGATGGTAGATTCGCGTAACGGTGAGAACTACTATATGCGTGGTACGTATACGAAGCATAACCTGGATTTCACGAAAGATGTCCTCGATATGAACGACAAGGGATTCGACATATTATCCGTTGAGCCTGTCGTTGCAAAGGACGCTCCAGACTATGCCTTAACAGACGCTGAATTGCCACGCATCTATGAGGAGTATGACCGTCTTACCGAGGCGTATATGAAGCGTCGCCGCGAAGGCAGGGGATTCTTCTTCTTCCATTTCAACATGGATCTTTCGAATGGCCCATGCATCGCGAAAAGACTTGCAGGCTGTGGATCAGGGCATGAATACTATGCGGTGTCAGAAAATGGCGATCTCTATCCGTGCCACCAGTTTGTCGGACGCGGCAAGTACAAGCTCGGTGACGTATTTAACGGCGTGAACCATCCGGAGGTATCACAGTATTTCCGCGAGTCGCATGTGCTGAATAAGCCGAAGTGCCGCGATTGCTGGGCGAGGTTCTTCTGCAGTGGCGGCTGTCATGCTAATGCGGATCTCTTCAACGGTGACATCAGAGAGCCTTGGGATACGGGCTGCTCGATCCAGAGGAAGAGACTGGAGTCAGCCATCCTCGTACAAGCGCTCATGCATGAAGAGGGTCTTTCAAACGATAACGAACAGGCCTGATACATATTGATTTATACGACTACTGGCGCGTTTTATCGCGATTTGCGGAATTTTATAAAAAAATGCTTATATTTATCGCTATATAGCCGTAATTTATGGATAAATGATTGACAAGCAGGCTTTCATTATTGTAAGATATACACGTACGAAGCAGTCTGTGCGGTTTTTCACGATATCGACAGTTGCTTCAGACTTATGCCCAGAGGATTCGGGCGGTCATGGGGGACACTGGATCGATTGCCTAAAATCGGCATGTGCCAGTTGTCCCATTAGTCCGGCAAAAATCCGGACGTGAATATAGGGGGTATTTTTCAATGGCAGTAAAAGTTGCTATCAACGGTTTTGGCCGTATCGGTCGTCTTGCATTCCGCCAGATGTTCGATGCTGAGGGTTATGAGGTTGTGGCTATCAACGATCTTACAAGCCCGAAGATGCTTGCTTACCTTCTGAAGTATGATTCTTCACAGGGCAGATACAAGTATGCTGATACCGTTTCTGCAGGCGAGGACAGCATAACGGTCAACGGAAAGACCATCAAGATCTATGCTAAGAAGGATGCAAAGGACATCCCTTGGAAAGAGCATGATGTTGATGTCGTTCTCGAGTGCACGGGCTTCTACACCTCCAAGGAAAAAGCTTCTGCTCATCTCGAGGCTGGAGCTAAGAAGGTCGTTATTTCTGCACCAGCAGGCAAGGATCTCCCGACGGTAGTGTTCAACACCAACCATAAGAGCATTCCTGCAGGCACGAAGATTATCTCCGCTGCATCCTGCACGACGAACTGCCTCGCACCGATGGCTGATGCGCTCAATAAGTTCGCTACGATTGAGAGCGGCATCATGCAGACCATCCATGCTTTCACCGGCGATCAGATGACACTCGATGGCCCACAGCGTAAGGGCAACCTTCGCCGCAGCCGCGCAGCTTCCGAGAACATCGTTCCGACTTCCTCTGGTGCTGCAAAGGCTATCGGCCTCGTTCTTCCTGAGCTCGATGGCAAGCTGATCGGCGCTGCACAGCGCGTTCCGACCCCAACCGGCTCCACGACGCTTCTCTATGCTGTATGCAAGAAGTCGGTTACGGCTGAAGAGGTCAATGCTGCAATGAAGGCTGCTGCAACCGAGTCTTTCGGCTACAACGAGGACGAGATCGTTTCGAAGGATATCGTCGGCATGAAGTTCGGCTCCCTCTTCGATGCAACTCAGACATTGGCTACGCCTCTTCCGGATGGCAAGACTCTCGTACAGGTCGTTTCCTGGTACGATAACGAGAACAGCTACACCAGCCAGATGGTTCGTACGATCAAGTACTTCGCTGAGGAAGTAAAGTAATATCTCGGACATCTGAAATTTAATAGGAATTGGTCTGTCGAGGTCCGGTCCAAATGGACCGGACCTTGATTCTTTATGGGGGCATATAGATGAATACCAACAAGAAGACAATGAAGGATGTCGACGTTAAGGGCAAGAAAGTCTTTGTCCGCGTAGATTATAACGTCCCATTCGATGAGAATCAGAACATAACAGATGATACGCGTATGGTTCGTACGTTGCCAACCATAAATTATCTGCTGGATAATGGAGCTGCTATTATACTCGCTTGCCATATCGGTCGTCCGAGCGAGGCACGCGAGCCTCAGTTCTCCACAAAACACCTTGTAAAGCACCTCTCAGAGCTGTTAAAGAAGGAGGTCAAGTGGGCATCTGATTGTGTTGGCCCTGAGGCTGAGAAGGCCGCAGCGGACCTCAAGGCTGGTGAAGTGCTTCTCCTCGAGAACCTTCGCTATCATAAGGGCGAGAAGAAGAACGATCCAGAGTTCGCTAAGCAGCTCGCTTCGCTTGCAGACCTTGCTGTAGATGACGCATTCGGCGTAGCGCATCGCGCTCATGCATCAAATGCTGGTATCGCTCAGTATATCCCGACGGTTGCAGGCTTCCTGATGGAGAGGGAAATCAACTTCATCGGCAAGACGCTTGAAGCACCGAAGCGTCCATTCGTTGGAATCATCGGTGGCTCGAAGGTCTCCTCTAAGATCGGTGTCGTCTCCAACATGATCGACAAGGTCGATAAGCTCGTCATCGGCGGTGGAATGGCAAATACATTCCTGCTTGCTCTCGGTAAGAGCGTCGGCGACTCACTCGTTGAGCGCGACAAGGTAGACCTTGCTAAGGAGCAGATGGCAAAGGCTAAGGCTAAGGGCGTAGAGATAGTCCTTCCTTGCGATGTAGTTGTAACGCAGGAATTCGCAAAGGATGCACCATACAAGACCGTATCCGTTGACAATATCGAAGATGGATGGCAGACGATGGACAGCGGTGCTGAGTCTGTGAAGAGATATCAGCAGGCTGTAAAGGGCGCAAAGACGATTGTCTGGAATGGACCTGTTGGCGTGTTTGAGTTTGATAACTTCGCAAAAGGTACGGAAGGCGTAGCGAAGGCTGTTGCAGAGGCGACAGATGAGGGCGCTGTATCCATAGTTGGTGGCGGCGATTCCATAGCTGCTCTAAAGAAGACCGGCCTTGATGGCAAGATCTCTCATATCTCAACAGGCGGCGGTGCTACGCTCGAGTTCCTGGAAGGCAAAGACCTCCCGGGCATCGTAGCAATCGAGGATAAATAATTCTGGGAAGGGATGGTATAGGACATGCGTACACCAATCATTGCAGGAAACTGGAAAATGAACAATACGATCGCGGAGGGCGTAAAGCTCGTCAAGGAGCTTGCTCCGCTCGTTAAGGATGCAAAGGTCACAGTCGTTGTTTGCCCGACGGCTACAGCACTCTCATCTGTTGCAGATGCTGTAAAAGGTACCAATATCCATGTCGGTGCACAGAACGTGCATTGGGAAGATCATGGCGCATTCACCGGTGAGATATCGACGGGTATGCTGAATGAGATCGGTGTGGATTACTGCGTACTGGGGCATAGCGAGCGCCGTGGATATTTCGGTGAGACGAATGAGGGTGTCAATAAGCGCGCACATGCAGCGTTCAATGCAGGCATCACCCCTATCATCTGCTGCGGTGAGCCTATAGAGATCCGCGAGCGCGGCTCCTATCTGGACTTCGTTGCATTCCAGGTGCTGGAGGCTCTCGCAGGCTTTACACAGGAGGAAGTCGCTAAGATCGTTATCGCTTATGAGCCTATCTGGGCCATCGGAACGGGTAAGACGGCATCGTTCGAGCAGGCTGAGGAAGTCTGCAAGCACATCCGTGAGACGGTTGCAGCGCGCTTCGGAAAGACGGCGGCAGACGCTATACGCATCCAGTATGGCGGCAGCGTGAAGCCAGCAACGATCTCTGATCTCATGAAGCAGCCGGATGTTGATGGCGCACTCGTTGGCGGTGCTTCACTTAAGGCTAAGGATTTCTCTGAGATCGTCAATTATCAGGACTGAGAAAAGGAAGTCTGAGAATGGCAAAGTTAAAGAATGCACCTGTTGCACTCATCATCATGGATGGATGCGGCATTGGTGATCCTGATGATAAGAACAATGCAGTAGCGGTTGCAAAGACACCTGTGCTCGATAACCTCTTTAAGACCTACAAGCATGGTAAAGTGCAGGCTTCAGGTGAATATGTAGGGCTGCCGGATGGCCAGATGGGTAATTCGGAAGTCGGACATACGAATATCGGTGCAGGGCGCATTATATATCAGCAGCTTACGCGTATTACGCGTGATATAAAGAACGGAAGCTTCTTCAAGAATGAAGCTTTGCTCAGTGTCATGGAGTATGCACGTGATAAGGGCGGAGCGATTCATTTGATGGGACTCGTATCGCCAGGCGGTGTACATAGCCACAGTGACCATCTGTATGCACTGTTAGAGATGGCTAAGCGTGTCGGCGTGAAGGAAGCTTATGTCCATGCTTTCCTCGATGGAAGGGATGTGCCGCCTAAGAGCGCACAGCCTTATCTTGAGGAGCTGGAAGCTAAATGCAAAGAGATCGGTATAGGAAAGATAGCAACCGTCTCTGGACGTTACTATGCGATGGATCGTGATAAGCGCTGGGATCGTGAGCAAAAGGCATACGAGGCTATCGCTCATGCAAACGGAAATACAGCTATAAGTGCAGTTGAGGGCCTAAAGGCTTCATATGCGGATACATCTGAGAAACCAGAGGGCGTGACGGACGAATTCGTTGTTCCTTTCGTAGTTGAAGGCTACAAGGGGATGACGAATGGTGATGGAGCAGTGTTCTTCAACTTCCGTCCAGATAGAGCACGTCAGCTTACTCATGCGTTCACGGATAAGAGCTTTGATGGCTTCAAGCGTGACGAGGAACTGCACGTTCCGTTCACGACATTCTCACAGTATGAGGACGGAATGAATGCGAAGGTCGCATTCCCGCCAGAGAGCATAGATAATACGCTTGGACAGATTATCCAGGATCATCGCATGACTCAGCTGCGTATTGCAGAGACGGAAAAGTACGCACATGTCACGTTCTTCTTCAATGGCGGCGTAGAGGAACCGTATAAGGGCGAGGATCGTATCCTCGTGCCGTCACCGAAGGTCGCAACGTATGACCTGCAGCCAGAGATGAGTGCAGTTGAGGTTACGGATAAGGTAGTCGAAGCTATAGAGTCTGGCAAATACGACTTCATCATCCTGAACTACGCAAACTGCGATATGGTTGGCCATACGGGCGTGTTCCCAGCTGTAGTCAAGGCCGTAGAGACGGTAGACACGTGTGTAGGACGCTTCGTAGATGCTATAAGGAAGGTCGGCGGCGAGGTCTGCATCACTGCAGATCACGGTAATGCCGACAAGATGATGGACTATGATAATGGTCAGCCGTTTACGAAGCATACGACGAATCCTGTACCTTTCATCGTCGTCTCTGACCGTGTGAAGGAAGTCAAGGATGGGGCACTTTGCGACATCGCGCCAACGCTGTTGACACTTGCTGGCATTGATGTACCTAAGGACATGACTGGCAAGAACATGGCAGTGCTGAAATGATTCGTTGTTAACAGCATATGGGAGGAGTATAGCTCCTTCCTCCGTGCGTATAGCTTTGATGTATGCAGGGAGGAGGGAACTGTACATGCCCCATATGCGTCACTCTGACAGAAGAGAGGAATAGAGAAATGATTGCATACTCACAGAAAGTGGAAGACATGACCTGCGTAGCGCAGGAAGTGCATCATGGAGCTGCTCCGATACCGGAGGAAGGCCAGTGGGTGAAATCCCGCGAAGTCAAGGACATCTCAGGTCTTACACATGGTGTTGGCTGGTGTGCTCCACAGCAGGGCGCTTGCAAGCTTACCCTGAATGTCAAGGATGGCATCATCCAGGAAGCACTCATCGAGACGATCGGCTGCTCTGGCATGACGCATTCTGCTGCTATGGCAGCTGAGATCCTTCCAGGTCTTACCGTACTCGAGGCACTCAACACAGACCTCGTATGCGACGCTATCAATACGGCTATGCGTGAGCTGTTCTTGCAGATCGCATATGGCCGCAGCCAGACTGCATTCTCTGATAATGGACTGCCCGTTGGCGCAGGACTTGATGACCTCGGAAAGGGACTCAGGAGCCAGGTAGGCACGATGTACAGCACGCTCAAGAAAGGCCCACGCTATCTTGAGATGACAGAGGGATATGTCCTTCGTCTCGGTCTTGACAAGGAAGGCCGTGTCATTGGATATGAGACGGTAAACCTCGGTACGATGATGCAGGATATCCGTCGTGGCGCAAAGCCTGAGGATGCTCTGAAGAAGGCCACTGCTCAGAAGGGCCGCTTCGCAGAGGCTGAAAAGTATATTGATCCGCGTGAAGAGTAATACAGATTTCTTTTGGAAGGAATGAAATAGAATGGCATTATTTGAAGGCTATGAGCGCCGTATCGACGGTATCAACAAAGTCTGCAAGCAGTACGGCATCGAATCTATCGAGGCTGCTAAGAAAATCTGCGAAGAAAAGGGTATCAATCCGTATAAGATCGTCGAGGATCTTCAGCCTATCGCTTTCGAGAACGCAAAGTGGGCTTATACGCTCGGCGCAGCAATCGCTATAAAGAAGGGCTGCACGAAGGCTCTCGATGCAGCTAAGGCTATCGGTGAAGGACTTCAGGCGTTCTGCGTTCCGGGCTCTGTTGCAGATCACCGCAAGGTCGGTATTGGCCATGGCAATCTCGGTGCTATGCTCCTCGATGAGAAGGCTGGCTGCTTTGCTTTCCTCGCAGGCCATGAGTCCTTCGCAGCTGCTGAGGGTGCTATAGGTATCGCTATGACGGCAAATAAGGTTCGTAAGAATCCGCTGCGCGTCATCCTCAACGGCCTTGGCAAGGACGCAGCACAGATCATCAGCCGTATCAATGGCTTTACGTATGTTATCACGGAATATGACTATGCGGCAAACAAGGTCAATGTCGTTAAGGAGATCGCATACAGTGATGGCCCACGTTCTAAGGTTAAGTGCTATGGCGCAGATTCCGTTCAGGAAGGTGTCGCTATCATGCATCTTGAGGATGTCGATATCTCCATCACTGGCAACTCAACGAACCCGACGCGTTTCCAGCATCCTGTTGCTGGCACGTATAAGAAGGAGTGCATAGAGAAGGGCAAGAAGTACTTCTCCGTTGCTTCTGGCGGTGGCACAGGCCGTACGCTTCATCCGGATAACATGGCTGCAGGCCCGGCTTCTTATGGTATGACAGATACGATGGGACGTATGCATAGCGATGCACAGTTCGCTGGCTCCTCCTCTGTACCGGCTCATGTTGATATGATGGGTCTTATCGGAGCAGGCAACAACCCGATGGTTGGCATGACCGTTGCCGTTGCTGTTGCTGTTCAGGAAGCAATGAACAAGTAATCCGAAAAGCGTATAGGGAAAGCTCTCGCTTAGGCGAGAGTTTTTCTTTTACTCAGAAGAAGGATTTTTCGACATATGATAGAAATTAGCGCAGGTAAGACCATGTCGACTGGAGGGGTGGCTTTGAGGCTTAGAGGGAATATTCTGCTACTGATAACGGCATTCATATGGGGCACTACGTTTGTAGCTCAGCAGACTGGCATGGACAAGATCGGACCTTTTACATATGCAGCTGCAAGATACTTTCTCGGAACGATATCGTTGCTCATCCTATGGCTGGCCGTATCTGGCCGTAGGAAACGTGCAAAGGAGATAGGGACATATCATTCGGGGTGGATGGCTGGCATCGGTGGAGGATTACTGCTCTTCATCGCGTCATCACTCCAGCAGGTTGGCATACAGTACACCACAGTAGGGAAAGCTTCATTCATTACATGCCTTTATATCGTTATGGTGCCTATATTCGCCATCATGCTCGGTCATAAGCTCAGACTGGAGAATGCCGTTGGCGCATTGCTCGCTATCACAGGACTGTATTTTCTTTGCATACATGAGTCGCTATCTCTCGAGAAGGGGGATTTCCTCGTTTTTTTGAGTTCATTTTTCTGGACGGCACAGATCCTGTTCATCGACCGTTTCGCATCGACTGTGGATAACATAGATCTCGCCCTTGGACAGACGGTGGTCACGTTCATATTTTCTGTGGCTGCAATGCTCTTTTTCGAGAGGTTTGTAATAGAAGACGTGATCAGCATGTCGGTGTCGATAGCGTATGCGGGCGTGCTTTCGACTGGTGTAGCATATACATTACAGATTATAGGGCAGCGCTATGCTGAGCCTGCAGCGGCGTCCATCATAATGAGCCTTGAGTCCGTATTCGGAGCATTGGGCGGCTGGGTCGTACTCGGTCAAGGGCTTGAGGGCAGGGAGCTCTTGGGCTGTATGCTGATGTTCTCTGGAACAATAGTGACGCAGCTTAGTGTGCTGATGAAAAAGAAGAAGGTATAAAAACTGCCCTTGACAGTGATGGTATCGCTGTCAAGGGCATGTTCGTATCATGAGTTATCAAATGTATTTAGGCGTTCACTTGCGGATCGTGATGCGTCCTTGTGCGCGTCTGTACGTCTCTGGTACTGTGCCGTGGAGTTCCTCTTTCAGATAGTTCATGATGGCGTCCTTGTCTACATAGCCCGTACTGACGGACGTGATGGCACCTGGCTCTGCCGCATGTCCATAGGTATCTCCACCGCGGACGATGAACTCGGCTGCCGCGATGCGATATGTCTTGTCTAGGTCAAACGGCTTTCCGCCTACATCTGTGATCGTAACGCGAGCTCCAGGATGCTTAGGCGCAAAATAGGTGCTGTTAGGATATGGATGACCATTCTCGTATGGTATCCGCGTGTCTAGTGTATAATGCATGCCTGCCACCTGCGGAAATGCACCGATAGCGCGCGGAGCTGCGCATGTGGCAGCCTCTATAAGCTCTAGCAGGTCCCTCCCTTTCATGGTCATGACATATATTATGTTATTATATGGAACGGTACGCGATATATCTCCGAGTGTAATAGTACCAGCTTCTATACTGGAGCGTATACTGCCTCCGTTGACTATGGCTGCATCAACCGTGCCCCCATCTAGGACCATGGCATGGGATGCCTGCCAGAGGAAGGCATCCGCGATGAAGTCAGCCGAATTCATCTCCATAGTCCTGGTCCCGGGGTCGCGTGAGCCATCCAATGTGAAAGGTGTCGTTCCTATAGGCTTTGAAAGCTCTGCATTTACAGATATTGCCGTCTGGTCGATTAACTGAGCGACCTTCTCATCCTGAGGATATGCCTCGTCGAATGGCAGCAGTTCCTCATGCCATTCGCCATCTTTATAGACGATATGACCGATGTTCTTCGTATAGTTGCCCGTCTCTGCCAGTAGAGTGCCGTTTACACGGAGGGCTTTCACCGCATGATCGTGCCCATCGATGAAAATATCGATGCCGTTGACATTTTCCAGCACATCGTTTGAACGATTACCCGCGTTGAAATTCTCACTGCCCATATGCCCAAGTGCTATGATAAGGTCACAGTGATGAAGCCTCAGTGAATCCACCTCTTGCTGGATGGCTGCATAAAGTTCTTTTCCACGTAGGAATTTCAGCCCTGCAACGGCTAATGGTGATGCACTGGTTGACGCTTCAGGTGTCGTTATGCCAATAACGCCGATGTTGTGCTTGCCCTTGCGGATGATCACTGATTTTTGTGTAAATGGTTTTCCTGTAGCCTCAACAATGATATTGCAGGCAACAAGAGGGAAATGCGCTTCATGAATGCGTTCCATGATCACATCCTGCCCGTAATCAAATTCATGATTACCGAGGCACATCGCGTCATAGCCCGCCGCGTTCATGAACTGTATGGCCGAGGCACCTTTGCTGAAATTTACGAGATTATTGTCTTGGATTGCATCGCCAGCATCGAGTAGAAGGACTTGCTTACCCGCCGCGATAAGTTCATTGCGGATACCGGCAACCGTAGCCATGCCATTGATGCCGTTTTCGTTTGAACGCTGATCATAGCCATGTGTATCGTTCGTATGAAGGATGACAAGATTAGAGAAATCCGCCGCCGAAGCCGTGCCAGTCAGAACGCTCATAACGAGAAATAGGCATAAGAGAAATTTTTTCATATCGAATCCCTCCTGGTCTGTAATATTCGTCATATCAAGGCGCTATTTCTCCTTGAGTCAGTATTTTTCCTCCTAAAGAGGATAATATAACTAGAATTCATCACAAATATCATAGCCGCCCCACTGCCTTATAGCTCGCGTTTGATCATCATGACCGCCATCGCCTGAGAAGCCATGTATATAAGTGATGATACAGTAAAGACTATGTTACCCTGGAGAAAAATGAGGCTTCTCCCATAACTGTGGGTAAGCCTCGAATAATTTTGATAAAAAGAAGGCACCTCGTTTTGAGTGCCTTCCTCGTTTTTATCTCCCTTGCGACTGGCTCATCCAGTCGAGGATGTCGGTCAGCCGCTTCTGCTGTTCCTGCAGCTCCTGATACCGCCGCTCCAGGTCGTCGTAGCGCCCCTTGAGCTCGCGGTACTGCTGGTCGGTGGCCAGCTCGCCTTTCATCGCCCGCAGCTCCAG
>OMZT01000072.1 GCA_900315615.1 uncultured Veillonellaceae bacterium
CCTATACCAGTTGAGGCATTGCCTGCATTGTCGAATTTTGTAGTATAACCAGGATTGAAGACCGCCTTGAGCCGTCTTGCAGGTATGAAACTGCCCGTGTTTTCCACCTTTATGGTCAGTATCCCATCTGTAGCGGTGATAGATATATCTATCGTTCCTGCATATTCGATTGCTTCAATAGCGTTCGACGAAAGACTGTTGAGTATCGATAACACCAATATCGCTGGTAATTCAGGAACATCTGGTGTGCATTTAGTATGTATGACGATGAGTTTCTTCATGCCTTTGGCATATTTTACTCCAGTATGTCTGATGATGTTCAGCAAGTCATCTGCTGGTATGAAATTCTTATTGAAATGCTGGCCGGTAAGCTGATGAAGTCCTGCATTGATGCGCTGCAGAGATTTCTTTATGTCGTGGATACGGCTTGCTAAAGAGAGCATCTTACGCGTATTAGCGTCATCTGGTGCGGATTTCTGCATGTTTTCGTATAAGTCGTAGCAGTCACGAGTGATTTCCTCCGCTTCTCGCTGTGATATATCCATCTGGAAGGACTCTTCGTACAAGTTCGCTGCGAGCATGGACATATGCTCATTCTTCTTCTCGATATCAACCATTTTATGCTCTGTGCTTTGCAGTAGGAATAAGAAAAAGAAGCTGAGGATGAAAAATGAACGCAGACAAGCTATTACGGAGAGCTGAATGAGCATCGAGGATGTAAGGTATCCCGAGATTCCGAATACGACGTTCATAGCCAAAAGCTCTGCTATGCTGGCACCAATCTCGCTGATGATGGCGCAAATGGCTATTTCCTTAGCCCTGATCGATATGGATTCGCGGTTGAATTTCGGTATAGAGAAAATGAAAGCGAAAACAGCATAATAAAAAAATGTTGGTAAATGCATGTATATACTATGTGATATCGCACTGCCGTATATCAAGGTATCTGCTGCGCCACGGAATGCAACAACAGAAGCACCAGTAAGGCAGCCCATCGACAGCAGCCCAGGTTTCTTTACGATTAGTATAAAAAGCAGGAACACTGGGGAGCCGAAGCTGACCCTGAAAAAACTCAGAGCATCATTGAATGGATGAAAATTCGGTACTCCTGCCAGTGGGACCAGAATAAGGCAAAGTATGAATGGCAACCATGAATGGAGCTTGGTCAAACCAATCTTGTCTGAGGATATTTTATGTATAGGATTCAATATGGAGTCACAGCTTTCACTTCTAAGTCATATACGAACAATAATCTTTAATACAAATAATATTTTATTATATATTGTTCTGTCGGTTTTTGTCGGTTTTTCTAGATAACAGTTTATCATATCATTAGTCAAATTGATAGTGCTTGCGTCTAGAAAAGGAGAGAATGAAATGGAGAGTAAAGGTAAAAACCGACTTATACGCGGTATTATCTGTATAGCTGCTGCAGTCATCATTTGGAACATACCTATGCCAGAAGGTGTACGTCCAGAGGCATGGCATCTATTCGCTATATTTGCAGGGACGATACTTTCTTTTATACTTCAGCCAATGAGCCTTGGTGCTTCTGCTATATTTGCGTGTACGGCTTCTGCGATGCTCGGTGTAATGAAGCCAGGCGAAGCACTTTCGGGGTTTTCTAACGGCACTGTATGGCTGATTGTATCAGCATTCATGTTTGCGATTGGATTTATCAAGACGGGGCTGGGTCAGCGTATAGCATATATCATGCTTTCTAAGTTCGGATCCAGCTCTCTTAGAGTAGCGTATATAATGAGCATTGCTGACTTCATAATCGCGCCGTTTACGCCATCTAATACAGCCAGGGGCGGAGGGATTATCTATCCAATAATAAGTTCTATCTGCTCAACGCTCAAGATAGATCCTTCAAATGAAAAATACAGAAGGACTGGACAGTTTCTGATATATAGTTCATATGTAGCAGTAATAACGTCTGCATGTATATTCCTTACGGGGGCATCCAATAACGCTCTTGCTGCATCTTTGGCGAGTGAACTGTTTGGTGTGACATTGGGTTGGACGGACTGGTTTATCGCTTGCATAGTTCCAGGACTGATTCTTGAAATCATCTCACCGATAATTCTTTATAAGATCATAAATCCTGAACTGAAGAAGACACCTGAAACGATGAAACATGCCAAAAACGAACTGTCTCATATGGGTGCAATGACTATCAAGGAAAAGGTCATAGGTGTCATATTCATATGTTGCCTTTTGTTATGGGCTACCGGTTCAATAACGCATTTTGATAATACATTTATCGCTCTTTCCGGTCTTGTGGCGATGATCATTACAGGGTGTATCAAATGGGACGATGTCCTTGAGGAGAAAGGCGCATGGGATGTATTGGTATGGATGGGCGTCCTTGTGAATATGGCTGCATATTTATCCAAGTTC
>OMZT01000134.1 GCA_900315615.1 uncultured Veillonellaceae bacterium
CGCACCGCGAGCCAACGCTTGAGGAGCTGGCGGCGTCACTCGTTAACAATTACAACGAGATAGCGGGTGAAATCGCCTCAGGTACCGCAACGGGAGTACTCCGCAGCCGCAAGAAAGAGTTCCATTCACGCTATGTGGGTTTTTCATGTATGAACGTAAACGAGCGCATGAGCAACTCTGATATCAAGCCAGATTTTAGTGACATGCCATCGGATGAGGGAACGTTCGTAGCCATGCTGATACCGGGACGGCAGGATATATATGGTGTCGTACCGCAGCTCAACACGGTCTATGATCTCATAATGCATAATGTGGGTGGCATGAAGGAGGCCTTCACGTCGAATTTCGATAAATCCGTAGGGCATTATGACCGCGTGATCGTGGTAAAGCCGGCGATTTTCCATAGGCAATCGAACGGCAGCTGGATGATCATGCAGCAGGGAATACTCAGGCTGGGCTGAGGTGAGTGAGATGGAGGATATAAACAGCTGGACATGCCCGAAGTGCGGACATACTGGAAATAAAGGACAGTTCTGTGGGACGTGCGGCAGCTCGCGCCCTCAAAGTGACGGATGGACATGCCCAAAGTGTGGCAAAGAGGGCAATAAGGGACATTTCTGTGCCGTATGTGGTACGCCTGAGCCTTCAGGCGACATGTCGAAGACACAGGTGATGCCGAATGTACAGCAGCAGCCTATACAACAGCCTTTGCAGCAACAGCCTATACAACAGCCTATACAGCAGCCTTTGCAGCAGCCATTCCAGGCGCAGGCAGCTCAGCAGAGCACGTCGCCTAAGCCTATAATCATCGGTGTCGTAGCGGCGGCTGCCGTCATAGCATTCGGCGCATTCATATATTTCCGCTTCATGGCACCACAGCCGGCGGCGCATGAGGCCGTAGTGCAGAAAACAGAGGAGCAGGCACCTCAGGATACGAGCACACAGACGCCGGCACCATCACAGCAAGGTGAGGCACAGCAGGCGGGCACCCAGGCTATGCAGGTGATGATCTTGTATCATCAGCGTATCACGGCACGCGATTATCGCGGCGCGTACGACCTCTGTACATCGAGCATGCAGAATACGCTCGGTGATTTCAATAGATGGAAAAGCGGCTTTACAAGGACGATATCAAGTGAAGCGCAGGACATACATGTAACGCTTGCAAAACCTGATCATGTAGAGGTCACATATACGCTCGTGGCCACAGATGCAACCGCTAATGGCACGAAGGTGAGCCGGTTCCACAGTACGGCAACGCTGGTAAAGTCCGGTGATAGATGGCTCATCTCGACTGTGAAAAATAAAGCATTATGATTTTGTTCAATGAAGTTTTATTTGGAGAATGACAATGTCAGGAAATAACTATCCCAAAAGACGTGACAGACGGATACGTGTTTCGCCTAAGACGCCGAAATATACAAGATGGCTTATAACTGTCGCTGTGCTGATATGGGCAGCTGCGGGCTGGTTTATCGCGACGCATTTCATGGATGGCCCATCAAACGCGAAGCCGGCAGAGGAGCAGAAGGAGCTGACCCTTGAAGAGCAGGCAGATCGCATAGTCGCGTCCATGACAGCAAAAGAAAAAGTCGGACAGATGGTCATGGCTGGAATCCATGGCACAGAGATCAACGGAGACAGCCGATATCTCATAGAGACATACCATTTCGGCGGGGTGTGCTTGTTCGATAGGAACATGCAGTCACGCGAGCAGGTGAAGGAGCTGATTTCTGATCTGCAGTCATTTGCAAAGCAGAAGCAGACAGGCTCGCTGCCCCTCTTCGTCGCCGTGGATGAGGAGGGCGGCCTGGTATCGCGCATGAAGGACAAGCTTCCACCCCCGAAATCCCAGGAAGCTCTTGGTGCTACTGGCGAGCCTGTAAATGCGGAGAAATCTGCGAAGAAGATCGGTAAAGAGCTGAAGGAGATGGGCTTTAACATCAATTTCGCACCGGTCGCGGATGTCGGCTCCGGAGACGGACGCTCGTTCAGCAAGGATCCGGAGGTCGTTACAAAGTTCGTGAATGCGGCTGGCAAGGGCTATCGTGATGCGGGCATTCTCTATACATTGAAGCATTTTCCGGGAATCGGGCGTGGCAAGGTCGACTCACATAATGATGGTTCGAAGATAAATGCGGGTAAAGAGACACTCATGCAGACGGACATGCGTCCGTTCCAGTCAATGATACAGTCATCTTACGCTAAAACGGAAGGCGACAACAGCAGCCTTCCAGGTGCGGCGGTACCGGCTCCGTTTTTCATCATGGTTTCTCATCTCACATATCCGTCACTTGACGCAGAGAATCCTGCGAGCCTCTCATCGGCTGTGCAGACGGATATCCTGCGCGGTCAGCTCGGATGGAATGGTATCATCGTCACGGACGACCTGGAGATGGGAGCCGTAGCTAAGCATTATGGCTTCCGTGAGCTTGGCGTGCGTGCCGTTCAGGCGGGTGCTGATATCGTACTCATATGCCACGAATATGAACATGCCGAAGCTGTTGCAGACGGATTGAATGAAGCCGTCGCAAATGGCACCATAAGCGAGGAGCGCCTGAATGAGTCCGTAAAGCGTATCGTGATGGCAAAGCTCTATTATCTGCAGAATGCTGAAAAGGGGATGTAACCATGTTTTTCATCTTTTGGCTTCTTTTCTGTGTGGCTATAGGATATTTCGCGAGTACGCGTGGACGCAATGCGGTGATCTGGTTCATACTCGCGATTATCTTCAGTCCGCTTATCACGGGTGTGGTGTTGCTGCTGATGAAGGATCTTAGCACGAGCTCCGATATCAACGAGCTGAGGATGGAGCATCAGCAGCTGCATGACCGCATATCTGCCGATGAGCGCGTGACGCAGCAGCAGTTCCGCAATATGCAGGGAATGATCGCCCAGCAGAACCAGCAGATGACGCAGCTCGGCATGCAGGGACAGACCCAGATGCTTGATGGCGCATGGAAGACGTGCCCGTACTGCGGTGAGAGGATACGCAAGGAGGCCATAAAGTGCCGCTACTGCCAGCAGATGCTCACGGATGTACCGGGATATCAGCAAGGCTATGCGCAGGGTGGACAGCCATATCAAGCTGGAGCGTCAGCAACGCCGAAGTTTTGCCCGAACTGCGGAGCTAAGGCAACGCCTGGAGATGCCTTCTGCAATAAATGCGGCGCTCCGCTCGGAGGAGGGCGTGCCTGATGAGTATAAAAGATATGCTGAAGAAATCACTCGCGGCAGCACTGGCTGGGCAAAGCGTCACGCTTTCAGGTGAGATCATCATCATGAATGAGGACATGTCTCCGGTCATAGCAGACGATCTCGTACATATCGATTTCGACGCATTTTATGAATCTGTACGCTCTGTTTGTCCGGATGTAAGAATCCGCAGGAATAACGGTATCTGCGACCTGACGATAAAGCTTTTCGCAACTGAAGCCAGAGCTATGGGAGATGTATGCGGGGCACTGCAGGAAGCGCTCGAAAAATTTGCAGATGGAGTGTATGACAGCAACCTGTCACTTCGCGTGAACGTCCTCGGAAAGCTGCGCGCCATGGGTGAGGAGAGAGAGTTCCGCTTCCTGAATAAGCGCGAGATGATCTCATATAAGATCACCGCAGAGGAGGAAAAATCATTCCCACTTGGCCATGTGCGCAGGAGACTTTATGAGAGGTGCAATGCCGAAGAAGGAACCAGTGCAGGAAAATCCGATACTGGAGATGAATAAATATATGGGAAGGGGCGTCACTATATGTCTGAGGGCGTAAAAGAGGTACTTAGAAGGATCCTTTCAGAAAATCGTGAAGTGCTCAATAACTACGCGGAGGTAGAGACGATATTACGCGACTCCGTGACGGGACGGGATGTCCGCGAGGCGAACCGCGTCATGGAGGCCTTGCGCCAGAAGGACATCAGCGGCATATTCCTTGCAGCTGACAAGACCGGCGATAAAGCTTCGTATGAGGAAGCCAAAGCAAAAGCAAGAACGGTGATGCAGGCGGAAAATATCTCAGATGGCACGATCGATACCGCGATAGAGGATATCGTCTATGCACTCGGCTGGGAACAGTGGACATGCATATGCGGCAGGCGAAACGATAGCGAGTTCTGCACGGATTGCGGAAGGTCACGTGAAGAAGCCATGGCTGCCTTTAAGGAAGCCGCAGATACAGCAGATGATGGATATGAAGATCAAAATGACACGGAAGACGACCTGGATGATGAGTACGATGATGATGATGATGAGTACGACGAGCAGAAGCCTGTGGAGATGTGGACGTGTACATCGTGTGGATTCCAGGAAAATCATGGCAGCTTTTGCATAGCCTGTGGCAATCCGCGCCCTGCTGATACATGGGTATGCCTCTCCTGTGGCTATTCGGACAATCATGGCAATTTCTGCATTGTATGTGGAGCGCCGAGAAGCGGTCAGGCAACAGGGCAGTGGATTTGCCCATCTTGCGGCTATGCCGGTAACAGTGGTATGTTCTGTACGCGCTGCGGTACCCACCGCCCGTAAAGTCATATATTTCAAATGGAAGAAAGGAAGCGTTTTATATGTCAGCTACAAATTTTTGCCAAAACTGTGGTGCAAAGCTGGAGCCAGGGGCGACATTCTGCGGTTCATGCGGAAATCCGGTGCAGCCGCAACAACCACCACAGCAACCACAGCAGCCGCAGTTTGACCTCAACAAGGCTGGACAGCAGTTTTCAGAGGGCGTCAATGAGGTTGCCGGGACATTCAAGCAGGCTGCGAACGATATCAATACCAGATATGCACCGGCTGCTAACCAGGCGATTAATAGAATCGAAAGCGGTGATGCGGTATACTATATCCCGAAGGATACGTTGCAGGACAAGTTCACATGCTTCCATGGGAGACTCAATCGTTTGCCGTATTTCCTCAGGAGCATCGTTATCGGTGTGATATATGCTATCGGTATGGGAGTCATGGAGGCTGGAGACTTTGGCGTGCTCATCGGCTTGGTTGTGGTCGTTGCGTCAGCATACATGAGCATAACGCTTGGTATACGCCGCTTACATGATCTTGACAAAAGCGGATGGCTTGTTCTGCTCTGCCTCATACCGGTCGTAAACTTTTTCGTCGGTCTCTATATGCTCTTCGCAAAGGGGACGACTGGACCGAACAAATATGGTCCTGATCCGCTCATTCCGAACCTTGGCTGATCATATGCCGTTTTTAGCAGCTGCTGCATTTTGTGGCAGCTGTTTTTTGTATGTATATTCATGCCATGCAGGAAAAAGGCATCCGCCGCCGAATTTAAAACAATAAGGTTTTTCGGAGGGTTCGGCATGAAGAAAATTGTAATCGTTTTCGCAGCAATCCTGATCTCAGGATTGACATTGTTTGGTGCAGGGTGCTCGGTGTATAGCCTGTATCCTGGCAGGAAGGCATTCATAGGTATCTCTATGCCTAATAATACGGCGCAGAGATGGGTGCGTGATGGAGAGAATATCGCAAATAAACTTAAAAGTGCCGGCTATGCCACAAAGCTCGTCTACGCTGGAAATGATCCGGCTCTACAGGCGAAGCAGCTGGACGATATGATAGATGCCGGGGCGAAATGCCTTGTGATAACACCGGTCGATTCTGAGCCGCTCAAGAAATCCCTCAACAAGGCGCGTAAAGCCGGCGTGAAGATCGTATCGTATGACCGCCTGATTATGAACACGGATGCGGTGAACTGCTATGTGACATTCGACAGTGTAATCACAGGCAAGATGATCGGGCAGTACGTGGAGTCACATCTCGGCCTGGATAAGGGGAAGGGACCATATAACATAGAGTTTCTCGCTGGAGCACCGGACGATAACAATGCGTCCAACATGCACGAAGGCATACTGAGTGTGCTGAGCAAATATATCGGTACGAAGCAGCTGCAGATACCGTCTGGGCATGTGAGCTTTGACGATACATCCATAGCCAGATGGAATTCAGACCTGGCAGGTGAGCGGATGGCTGCTATCATGGATAAATCGTATAGTAATGGCGTGCATATTGATGCTGTTGTTTCGGAGTTCGATCAGTACAGCTATAAGGTGACGGATGTGCTGCAAAAAAATGGCTACAAGCCGAAAGAGAGATGGCCGCTCATAACCGGACTTGATGGTGAGACGGACGCTGCACGTGCCATCCTCAAGGGCACGCAGTCTATGACTGTATTCAAAGACACGCGCGTTTTGTCGGATAGCTGCGTAGAAGTCGTGAATACACTTATGAATGACGGCAAGATCAATCGGCTGGCAGGAGGACGCTCATTCAGCACAGGTATCATGGCGGTGCCGGCTGTCCTTACTATACCGGTAGTAGTCGATACTACCAACTTACGAGATGAAATGATAGAGTCTGGATATTACCAGCCTGAAGAAATAGGAATAGAATAAGATGATGCTAAGCCCTTGATGGCTGGCGCAGAAAAGGCACATGATCCTGAAAAGGAACATGTGCCTTTATTGGTACACATATGAGATTAAAGCTCTTTGGGCATTTCCGTGAGCAGCTTTACGCTATTTTGTGCGAAAAAGTCGACGTATTTCTGTGGAGGCATACTGTCTATGATGACATAGTCCAGATCCTTAAGCGGCGTATAGGTCATCAGCGAAGCTTTATCAAGCTTGGTGTGATCTATGAGGAGGAACTTTTCGGCTGGCTTCTTCATCAGACGCTGCTTTACCTCGCACTCCATTGGCGAAGCATTCGTTGCGCCACTTTCGATGGAAATGCCAGTGCTTGCGAGGAATATTTTCGATATATTATAATGCGTGAGACAGCTTAAGACGCTAGGACCTACGAATGCCTGCGATGGCGTGTAAAGCGACCCGCCTGTCGCAATGACATTTATGTTCGGGCAGGAGCTTGCGGCATTTATCACGAACACGCTCGTCGTGATGACCGTCAGCCCGACCCTGTCAGCGAGAAGCGGCATCATATGCATCGTCGTCGTGCCAGAGTCGATGAAGATGACCTCATTATTGCCGACCATAGAGGCCGCGATTTGCGCCACCTTCTTCTTTGACTCGCTATTCTTCACCTCTCTGGCCGAGAACGGCTCAGGTGACATATCGCTTGACTGCTGGAGCACGATACCGCCGTATACTTTCTTTACGAGGCCGTCTTTCTCCAACTCTGCGATATCGCGTCTTATCGTATTCTTCGAGACCTGGAATGAATCGCACAGTTTATTGATGGAAATGGTCTGTTCCTCTTTCAGCATTTCATAGATCTGCCTGATTCGGTCTACTTTCATGATGTTCTGCCTTTCTTTGATCGCTATATGGCGGCATACCAGCGACACATACATGTTTATACGGCTATATGGATGATTTTGTCGGAACAATCACGCCAATGGAATGTTATGAACAAAACTTATCCAAAGTGATAATAACTTTATATATTATTATAGAACGTTTCACCGAAATATACAATACCTCATGGAGATTTTACACGAATTTTACGTATTATACCGTTTTCTTTAAAATTTGGTGTGTAATAGTGACATAAATATGGCAAGTAATAAATTTATTATATACAAAACGGTTTATACCTATTGACAAAAAAACAGAAAAGAGATAAATTAAAGCCATAAAGTAATCAAAAAGTTATCAGTATCGTTTCCAGGGGATTTCGGGATCAATGGTTCCCACCCCAGTTTTCAGAAGGAGCGTGTAGCAACCAATGAGTAATGTATTCATGGTACCAAGAAAGATTGTCTATGGTGTGGGCTGTATCAATGAGATGGGTAATTACATAAAGGGCAGAGGTACAAAAGCTCTCATCGTTACAGATCAGTTCATGGTGAAATTCGGCAATGCTGAGAAGGTCGAGAAGGCACTCGAGAAGTTCGGATTCAAATATTACACATTCGCTGGTGCAAACTCCGAGCCGACAGACAAGATCGTCTATGAAGGCCTGAAGGCATACAGAGAAGAAGGTTGCGACTTCATCGTAGCTCTCGGCGGCGGCAGCCCAATGGATACCGCAAAGGCTATCCGCTTCATGTCCACCACTGAGGAAGGCACGAATATCAACACGTTCATGCATGAGGATATTGATATGACGGTTCCGTGCCTCGTCGCTATCCCGACAACCGCAGGCACAGGTTCTGAGGTCACGAAGAACACAATCATCACCGATACGGACAACAATGTCAAGATGCTTCTCGGCGGCGGCGCTATCATTCCGTCTGTCGCAGTCATCGACCCGGTATTCACGATGACGGCTCCTCCGTCAGTCACGGTCAACACCGGTCTTGATGCACTCTGCCATGCTATTGAGGCTTACACCTCTCGCAGGGCACAGCCGCTCACAGACAACTTCGCTGTTGCAGCCATCGCAAAGATTCATCAGAATCTGCCAATCTGCTATAAGGATGGCAAGAACGAGGAAGCACGCCTTGCAATGTCCATCGCTGCACTCGAAGCAGGTATCGCTTTCAACAACTCCTCAGTCACGATTGTGCATGGCATGAGCCGCCCAATCGGCGCACTCTTCCATGTACCACACGGCCTGTCCAACGCACTGCTTTTGCCGGCATGCCTGAAGTTCGCTATCAAGGAGAACACGCACCGCTTCGCAGACATCGGCCGTATCATGAACGTTGCAGAAAAGTCCACACCGGACGACGAAGCAGCTGCTGCAATGGCAGAGGAAGTCGCACGCTTCTGCAAGAGCCTCGGCGTACCGACGCTCGCAGAGATTGGCGTAAAGAAGGAAGACTTCTTCGCACAGCTTGACAAGATGGCAGATGACGCTCTAGATAGCGGCAGCCCGCAGAACACGATGCGCGTTCCGAGCAAGGAACAGATCATCGAAATCTATAAGGAACTCTTTTGATATATGATTTAAGGGAGGTAGAGACATGCCACTGGTAAAAATGACAGAGCTGCTTCATGCAGTTCCTGGCAATGAGTACGCAGTCGGTTCATTCAACGTATCCGACATGGAGATGGCAATGGGAGCGACGAAGGCCGCTGAGGATCTCCACGCACCGCTCATTATGCAGATAGCAGAAGGACGTCTTAGGTATTCGCCGCTTGAACTGCTCGGACCTATGATGGTAGCTGCAGCAAAGCGTTGCAAGATGCCAACGGCAGTTCATCTGGATCATGGTGCTACGATGAAGACGATCCGTCTCGCACTCGAGATCGGATTCACATCGGTCATGTTTGATGGCTCCAAGTATCCACTTGAAGAGAATATTGAAAAGACCAAAGAGGTCGTTCGTCTCGCCTCCTTCTATGGCGCAGCAGTCGAGGGAGAGATCGGCAGCATTGGCGGCGCAGAAGGCGACATGGCAGAGTCCGACGTGAGCATCACAAAGGTAGAGGATGCGAAGCGCTTCGCAGAGGAGACCGGAATCGATGCTATGGCAGTCGCTATCGGCACGGCACATGGCAACTACAAGAAAAAGCCAGAGCTGCGCATTGATCGCCTGAAGGAGATTGCGGCAGCCGTAGATATTCCGCTCGTACTTCATGGTGGAACGGGTCTCACAGAGCAGGACTTCCAGAACTGCCTGTCGAATGGTATCAAGAAGATCAACATCGCTACTGCGTCGTATGACAACTCTGCGCGCACGATAAAGGAAGTCGTACAGGCAAAGCCGGATGCGAACTACTTCGACCTCAGCGATGCTATCGTGCAGGGTACATATCAGAACGTGAAGAAGCATATGCTCATTTTCGGCCTTAAAGGCAGGGCGTAAGGAGGAAAATCAATGGCAGTCATAGAATTTGACCAGTCCCGCAAGCGCGACCTCGTGCTGATCGGAAGAGTCACGCTCGACTTCAATCCGAACGAGATGAACCGTACACTCGACAAGGTAAAGACCTTCTCAATGTACCTCGGAGGTTCACCGGGAAACATCGCGGTCGGCGTCAACCATCTCGGCAAGAAGGTCGGCTTCATCGGATGCGTATCTGATGATCAGTTCGGTGATTTCGTACTGAACTATTTCAACGATCGTGGAATCGACACGTCCCAGATGGTACGTGCAAAGCACGGCGAGCGCATGGGTCTTACCTTCACGGAGATAAAGAGCCCGACGGAGAGCAGCATTCTCATGTACCGCGACAACATCGCAGACCTTGAGATCACCCCACAGGACGTTGACGAGCAGTACATTGCAGACAGCAAGATCCTCCTGATCTCCGGCACTGCGCTTGCAAAGAGCCCGTCCCGTGAGGCATGCCTCCTCGCACTGAAGTATGCAAAGAAGCATGACACGAAGGTCATCTTTGATGTTGACTATCGTCCGTACAACTGGAAGTCCAAAGAGGAGATCCAGGTGTACTACTCCATGGTGGCACATTTTGCAGACGTCATCATCGGCTCACGCGACGAGATCGACCTCACAGAGGGATATCCGGTGCTTCAGAGCGACGTACCTGACCATGAGGTCGCTGAGAAATACATAAAGAACGGTGCTAAGATCGTTATCATAAAGCACGGCAAGAAGGGTTCTGCTGCGTATACTGCAGACAAGCACGCATACAAGGTAGAGTCCTATCACATAAAGCTCCTGAAGTCCTTCGGCGGCGGAGACGCTTACGGCAGCGCCTTCATCTATGGCCTTCTTGAGGGCTGGAGCGTACCGGATTCCCTGCAGCATGCAACGGCTCATGCAGCAATGGTTGTCGCAAGCCACAGCTGCTCCGACGCTATGCAGACTGTTGAGGAAATCGATGCCTTCATGCAGGAGCATAAGAGTGAAAAGGTTATCACGGAGATTGACTGGAGGGAAGCATTATGAGACTTGGGCGTCTTGGAAAGCTGAAGCACGGCTACAACCAGATGACGACGAGCGAAAGCGACATGATGATGGACATTGGTTATCAGCTCTTCGATAAGAACGAAGTCGTTGAGTTCGAGGACAAGCTTCAGGAGACGGCCTTCGTTATCCTGACCGGCAAAGTAGAGATCACATGGGATGGCAGGACAGAGACCATGGAACGTCATTCGCTCTTTGATGAGAACCCGTACTGCCTGCATGTGCCGCATGGCAAGAAGGTTACGATAAAGGCTCTCACGCAGGACGCAGAGGTACTTGTGCAGCAGACGATCAACGAGCGCGACTTCGAGCCTGTGTTCTACCGTCCGGAGGATGTCCAGAGCGATGTCTTCGGTCAGGGTATGTGGAACGGCACTGCAGAGCGCACCGTCCGCACGATTTTCGACTATGACAACGCACCGTACTCCAACATGGTCAACGGTGAAGTCATCAACTCCCCTGGCCGTTGGTCCGGATACATACCGCACAATCATCCTCAGCCGGAGGTCTACACCTACAAGTTTGATCATGAGCAGGGCTTCGGCGCTTGCTTCATCGGCGACAACGCATTCAAGATCACCCATAACAGCTGGTCTGAGCTCTCCAGCGGATACATGCATCCGCAGGTAACGGCACCTGGCTATGCTATGTGGTACAGCTGGATGATTCGCCATCTCGATGGAGATCCGTGGAAGAAGACCCGTAACGATCTCCCTGAGCATAAATGGCTCCTGGATCCAGACGCAAAGATCTGGTCGCCGAATAAATAAGTTGACTGGAGGAAGATATAAGAATGGCAAAGACAATACGTCTCACGGTCGCACAGGCACTCGTGAAATTCCTCAACAATCAGTATATAGAGTTTGACGGCAAGGTTACCCCGATGTTCGAAGGCATTTTCGGTATCTTCGGCCATGGTAATGTCGTCGGTCTCGGCCAGGCACTAGAGCAGGATCCGGGACATCTCATCATGCACATGGGTCGTAACGAGCAGGGCATGTCTCATGCAGCTATCGGCTATGCAAAGCAGATGCGTCGCAAGAAGATTTACGCTTGCACCTCATCCGTCGGACCAGGCGCTGCAAATATGGTAACGGCTGCAGCTACGGCTACCGCGAACTGCATACCGGTGCTGTTCCTCCCGGGCGACACCTATGCTGACCGCCAGCCTGATCCGGTGCTTCAGCAGATGGAGCAGACGAACTCCCTCACGACCACGACGAACGACGCATTCCGCGCAGTCTGCAAGTACTGGGATCGCGTGACCCGTCCAGAGGTTCTCATGACCGCTTGCATCAATGCTATGCGCGTCCTCGCAGACCCGGCAGAGACAGGCGCAGTCTGCATCGCACTGCCGCAGGATGTCGAGGGCGAGGCTTGGGATTATCCTGAGTACTTCTTCCAGAAGCGCATCCATCATATCGACCGCGTAAAGCCGTCAGAGCGTGCTATCGAAGAGGCAGTGAAGCTGATCTGCAGCAAGAAGCGCCCACTGATGATCTTCGGCGGCGGCGTCAAGTACTCTGAGGCAGAGGATACATTCCGCAAGTTTGCAGAGAAATACGGTATCGCATTTGGCGAGACCCAGGCCGGCAAGGGCACCATCACATGGGAGCACCCGCTGAATCTCGGTGGTCTTGGCGAAACGGGCGGACTTGGTGCAAACACGATTGCTAAGGATGCAGATCTTGTCATCGGTATCGGCACGCGTTATACGGACTTCACGACGTCCTCCAAGTGGATCTATCAGAACCCGGATGTCGATTTCCTGAACATCAACGTTTCCAAGTTCCATGCATACAAGCTCGATGGCCTGCAGGTCGTCGGCGATGCAGGCGCAGCACTCGAGATGCTCGATGAAGCACTTGCAAAGACCGGCTATCATGTCTCCAAGGAGTATGAGGCTGACGTCAAGGCTGCTAAGGAAGCATACAACAAGGAAGTTGACCGTCTGTACCATCTGAAGTACACCGGCGACGACTTCGTACCAGAGGTCAACGATGGCCGCTTCCAGCAGGTCAAGGACGAGTTCATCAAGCTCACAGGCTGCACCATGCCGCAGACCGCCGTCCTCGGTACGATCAACGAGACAATCGACGACAACGCGATTATCGTCGGTGCTTCTGGAAGCCTTCCGGGAGACCTGCAGCGCGTTTGGCGTGCAAAGTCCGTCGGCGGCTATCATGTTGAGTATGGCTTCTCCTGCATGGGTTACGAAGTCAATGCAGCTCTCGGCGTAAAGATGGCTGAGCCGGATCGTGAGGTCTATGCTCTCGTCGGAGACTATGCTTACATGATGCTCCATTCAGAGCTGCCGCAGTCCATCGCAGAGCACAAGAAGATCAACGTCATCCTCTTCGATAACATGTCTGGCGGATGCATCAACAACCTCGAGATTGGTCATGGCCAGGGCAGCTACGGCACAGAGATTCGTTTCCGC
>OMZT01000073.1 GCA_900315615.1 uncultured Veillonellaceae bacterium
CATGCCCTCAAAGTATGGCTCACGGTTTTTCCTCTAGGGTTCATCATGGTGTCAAAGGCTAAGGCTCGTCTTTCCTACATCGATAGCATCTTGATATTTTGCGTAGGTTTTACCTTTTATGTAGGCAGAAAATTACGCGTTTACTTCTCTCAGCCTAATCTTTGCTTGACAGCAAAAAGTACCATCATTTAAAATGATATATCATAGGCTATGGAGATGTATTTTTTATGGCAAAAAGCATTAAGATGCTCTTTGTGGTAAGCGTCGTGGTCATCTCTGTCATCCTGCTTGGCATACTGACGTTCGTCAACGTACACTAGCTGACGACGAACATGGAAGCCGAGCTGGAAAGCATGCTGACAGCGAAAAGTGGCGAAATCTCTGAGAGCTTTGACAAGAGACTCACACAGGTATCCGGCAAGACGGCATCGCTCGCGCTTGCAATCAGCTCTATGAATAACTACGACATGAACTACGCGGCTGACTACGTCACGCATATTGTCCAGTCTGACGACGCGATCTACGGCAGCGGCCTATGGTTCGCGAAGGACGCGTACCCTGGCGCCGAGTGGTACGGGCCATATTGGTCGAAGGGTAACGATGGCAAAGTAAGCGTCACCATGGACTACAGCAATGCCGAGTACAATTACCCGCAGTTCGGCTGGTACAAAGCGGCGATCAAGGGGCCAAAGGACGTGTTCTGGGATGAGCCGGCTTATGACGACGTGAGCAAGACATCTATGCTTACGAGCTCCGCACCGATACGCCATAATGGCCAGATCGTCGGCGTCGTAACCGTCGATATCGGCATGAAAGACCTTGAGGAATACATCGAAAATATAAAGATCGGTGACAATGGCTACGCTTTCCTGCTTTCTGGCAGTGGCAAATTCGTTGCATATAAGAAGGATCCTTCAAAGAACCTGAAAGAGGATATCCGCCAGAGCCAGAACGCAAAGCTCGCTGCTATCGGCAAGACGCTGATGGAATCCGATAGCCAGCTTCTCGTAAAGACCGATGCATTCGGCACGGATTCATACGTCATGTCGTCACCTATAGGGCACAGCGGCATGCGTCTCGTGCTCGTCGCCCCGACCGCCGACTACATGGGGCCGATCAGGAGCGCCATCATGGTCAGCATCGTGATGTCGCTCATCGTCATCATACTCCTCTGCGCGGCTCTGCTCTACATATTCAACAGCCGCATAGGCACGCCTATCACGCATCTCATAGAGAAGGCACGTGATATTGCAGGTGGCAACCTGAACACAGAAATCGTGATAGAGCACGACGATGAGATCGGCGAGCTCGCGATGAACATGAAGAAGATGGCAGACGAGATACAGAAGATCATCGGCAACATCAACAGCATGTCACAGCAGCTCTCAGCTGCAAGCGAGGAGCTTTTCGCGACGGCAGATCAGTCGACGAACAGCCTCGGGCAGATAGCGCAGTCGGCGACAGATGTTGCAGGTGGCGCGAAAGAGCAGGAGTCACACATAAACGGTGTTGCAAACTCCATGGACAACGTCGCAGGCACCGTAGAAAGCGTGAACAGCCTCGTAAGGAGCACGCTCCAGCGCACGGACGAGAGCATAAAGGCTATGAGCGAGAACAGTGCTGCCATGAAGAGCACGACGGAGCAGATGAAGCGCATAAACGACAGCATAACGACTGCGCAGGAAGCCATCGTGAAGCTCGGCGAGCAATCGAATAAGATCGGAGAGATTGTCGGCACCATAGCGGGCATATCTGACCAGACAAATCTTCTCGCGCTCAACGCCGCAATCGAGGCAGCGCGCGCCGGTGAACAGGGTCGCGGCTTCGCAGTGGTAGCTGAGGAAGTCAGGAAGCTCGCCGAGCAGTCGCAGAGCGCGGCGGCTGATGTGGCAGAGCTCATCGGTGCTTCGACAAGCTACACCGATACGGCGGTCAAGGAGATGGCGACGAGCACCGACGAGGTCACGCGCGGCACAGAGAGCATGCAGCACACGGCTGAGCTCTTCGGCGTACTCTCACAGCACATAAAGGAAGTCTCCGAAGCGGTGAAGGACGTCTCCGTAAAGGTCAACCAGATCTCCAACGAAAACCACGATGTCATCAGCGCGACAGAGCAGCTGAAAGACATCGGCGTCAAGACGACGACTGAGGTCAACAACATCTCTCAGCAGATCAATGACCAGCAGCAATCGCAAAAAGACATCACCTCTGCAAGCCAGAGCCTCGCAGACTTGGCGCAGGAGCTACAGCGCATCATAGGACATTTCACGGTTTAAAAACCATCATCATTGATTGAGGTATCTAAGGCGAAAAATGGGCAGCCCATCTAGGGCTGCCCATTTTTTTTGCATACTAAAGCCGCTGTAGCTAATCCTTATCTTGTTTTCTGTATGACCGCCCGGTCTATCTCTGTGCCATCTGGCAGGAAACAGCAGCTCGTGAGCGTATCACCATCTACTTCAAGCGTGATGTAGTTATCCGTCTCGGGCTGCGGTGCTACCACCTTGTCGAGAGCATGATCTTCCCAAAGTCCCGGGTAGCGCACATTACCTGCAACGCCAGTCAATATATATAATGGCCCATTCTCGTTTTGCTTGCCGTCCTTTAGATGACCGCGGTCGCGGTACGTATGCAGGTGTGCCGTATATACCAGATCGACGCCGAACTCCTCGAAAACCGGCATGAGTACCTCACCTGTGCCAGAGATGCCCTCTTTGCGTTCCGGGCGTTTCTTTATGCGGTACTGAAGCACATCACGGTGCAGCAATGCGATGGTCCATTTCTTATGATTTGCCGCAAGGTCACGCCTGAGCCATGCCATCTGGCGGTCGCCTATCCCCTCTGGCACAGCCGCGGGCTCCTCCCACTCCGTACACAGCACCACGAAATGCGTATCGCCATAGTCGAACGAGTAATAGTAATTCTTGTCGTCCGCACTGCCGTTATCCGGCATATCGAAATAGTGCAGATAAGCCTCGGGGCGGCGCACCTTCCAGTCGAGCGTATATGTCTCATGATTGCCGAGAACGGGCACGAACGGTACGCGCTTCGCTATCGTCGCGACCGCATCGAACCAAGCCTGCCACTGCGTGCTATCCTCGCCGTTATCTACGAGATCGCCCATATTGATATAAAAATCAATATCCGGTTCGCGCTTCGCTGCGCCCTCGACGAGATGTGTCCAGTCCGTATAGTCGCTAGACTGCGAATCCGGGAAGATGAATGCCTTGAAGTGACCTTGATCCGTCGCGGGCGTCACGAGCGTCTGCCAGTCTCCGGCGCGTCCATCCTCAACGATACGGTATGTATACGTGCTCGCCGGCTGAAGGTCATCAAGCAGTGTGTCGTATTGATAGACGTCCTTCCCATCATCCGCGAAGAACGCTTCCATAGCCTCCACCTTCGCCGTCTTGCCCGCGGCGTCGCGCAACTCTACACACGGTGCGGCTTTAAGCTGCGATTTGGTCTGCCATACGATACGCCGTGATGTCGCAGGGGTCTTCGTCATGAGCTGGCGAAGGTTTCGCGCCTCGCCATCTAAAAGCTGTGCCATCTCATGCCTGGCTGACCGACCGAATTTTGTTCCGGCAAGCATCCATCCCCCTGCGGCTATGAGTGCCGCACCGCCTGCAAGCCCCGCGAGAAACGTGCGGCGAGAGATACTACGGTTCTTCAAAGTATTTTCACCTCCATACATGTACCTTGATTATCGATATTTTAGCATCAGACCATTCATATATCAAATGCCTATATTTAATATATATTTATACCTTTTCAGCATGAGAAATCTCTGTGAGATCAAATCAAAACAGTTTTTTCATCACCAATCCGGATCAGCAAAGAAACGCAAAATACATTTCCCCCGCTGGATATCAGAAGGCACGCTCTCCAAGGCTCGGGTGCTTCGCCGGGCGCAGGCTGCGCACGCGGATAAGCCTCAGTGCCTCCTCCATAGTGACATCCTCGCGCCGCCCGTCTGCCTCATAGACGCATAAAGGCCTCGATACGCCGACCTCACTGGCAGGTAGATAGACGTACTCGCCATTCACATGATCGCCAAAGATAACGCCCTCATTGAGCTTGGCCTCCATCATCATACGTACCACCTCAATTCACTTTTTATCGGATGACATTACTTATCACGGTTGAATCCCAAACAGTCCCAGCACCAACAGCATGGCACCGCTGTCTTTCATCTCTCGTATACATGCACCACCGACTTTCGGATCATCTTTTTGCCATACCTCAAACGGAGTTTGGTGAATTGAGTCCATTTGTCAAGAGATACATGGCGAGTTGATTCAGACTTACCCCTTCTGCTTTTGCTTTCATTGCGAGTCTCATATGCAGGCTTTTGGGGATTCGCAGATTAAACTTCCCGCTAAACTCCTCTTCCCTTACTGGCTCAGGGATCGTCAGCCCCGCCTCCAACGCCGAAGACAGCCATGCTTCTTTCGCATCTTCGAGCATGGTCAGGATTTCTTCTTTTGTTTCTGCCTGCGTGATACATCCACGCAATTCAGGGACATAGCCAACATAACCACCATCAGGATCCGCTTCAATCACTTCTTTGTAAGGGAGGCTTTTGTAGTATGCCAAATCTTTCTCCACGGTAGAATCACTCCTCATCGAGTGCATCAATGACCTGACGCACATATATCTCTTTCACATAAGCACCATGTTTCGGGACTGTAAGCAGGTTTTCACCTTTGCGAAATGTATAATGACTGCTGCCTTCCTTTGGCTGCGTGCAAACATAACCATATTTTAGCAGGACTTTCTTTATCTCATCAAACTTGACTGTCTTCGGGTTGTTCCTAATCCGCTGAAGCAATTTCTCAAACTGGCTCAATCTTTTTTCACCTTCATTCATATAGTACCACATATAGTACTTATTTGCAATTTGCTTACTGTGTCGGTTCATCAATCTATGCGGTAATGTCTTATATGTAAAATAATCTACCAATCCATGATAGATGTCACCTTAGTACACCCTCATATATGCCTGAAACGTCAGTCACCCCACGGCTAAAGCCGGGGGCTTGTAGTTCGGTATTGCAGAGGTAGTAGCGTCTAATCGACTTCCTCAATCCGTCTA
>OMZT01000145.1 GCA_900315615.1 uncultured Veillonellaceae bacterium
AGAGCCGCCACCGTCACTCATAAACATCTTCAAAGAGCTTGAAACAGACCTCGGCTGCCATGTGCCAGATAACGGCTGCCTGATACCCTGGGCAAAGCAGGGAGTCCTGCTGCTGAACACGGTACTGACCGTGCGCGCACACCAGGCTAACTCACATCAAGGCCGCGGCTGGGAGCAGTTCACCGACCATATCATAGAGCTATTGAACGACCACGAGAAGCCCATCGTATTCATCCTATGGGGCAGCCCCGCGCGGCGCAAAAAATCCATGATAACAAACGAGCAACATCTCATCATAGAGTCGCCACACCCGAGCCCCCTATCCGCCTATCGCGGCTTCTTCGGAAGCCGCCCCTTTTCCCGCTGCAACAACTTCCTCAAAGCCAACGGCGAGACTCCCATAGACTGGCAACTGCCGGATATACATAAATGAAGATAAGAGATACCAACAAAAAAATTACGATTATCTCAAAAAAGGTGTTGACAAGAGTGGAGCTTACGGATATAATATTATTCGTTGACAGCGCAGAGCACTGAAGACACAGGGGTATCGCCAAGTTGGTAAGGCACGGGATTCTGAATCCCGCATGCGTAGGTTCGAGTCCTGCTACCCCTGCCATATGAGATTAAAGCATCGCCGAGGGCGATGCTTTTTTGTGCTCAATATATTTAGCAGCACAGTCCATGCGTGAAACGTGGGCTGTGCTGCTTTTTTATAGGAGTCCGGCTTTGTGGCGTGGGCGGACGACTGCTATATAGCACCACAGACCGTTTATGATGAGCAGGAGCGCTGTCGCTATGAACAGCATATGCATGCCGATGAGACCGGTGAGCCAGCCTCCAGCGAATGCGCCTGTGAACATGCCGATGAATTGCGCGGACTGGCTGAACCCGTAGAAGCTGCCGAGGTCGCGAGCGGGTACGAGCCTCTTTACGAGGTTGTTGACTGCCGGCAGGAGTCCCGCGATGGATATGCCGTGGACGAACCGCCATACACCGAGCCAGAGCGGTGTCGTGACGAGTGCCTGCGGGATGTTTGCAAGCCCTGCCAGGAGCAGCGAGCCGAGCAGGACGAGCTCAGGCCCGCGACGGTCTGCAAGCTTACCGAGCGGCGAGGCGAAGAGCATGCTCGCAAACCCTGAGCAGGAGAATACGATGCCTGCGACGAGTGCGAGGTGCTCTGTGTGCGGCACGAGCTGATCTATGTAGACGGTGAGTATCGGTCCGGTGCATGTGAGCGAAAAATGCATTATCGGTATCGTGATAAACAGTCCGAGCACGACGCTAGGCTGTGGCAAAGAGCGGACGATGTCGGTGATGGAACGTTTCTCTTTCTCAGGTGGGCGCACGAAGTGCTCTTTGACCTGTGTGAGTGCGATAAATCCCATGAAGCAGAAAGCACCGATGATGAAGAATGTTTGCCTGTAGCCGAAAATCTCGGAAAGCCAGCCGCCGACGACGGGTCCTAGGAGGCCGCCTGATACCTGGCCCGTGAAGAAGATACTCATGGCCCAGCCGGAGCGCTCACTTGGTGTCTCCTGCGCGATGAGTGGGATGGCTGCCGCCTGGAAGCCAGAGAGTGCGCCCTGTAGGAGGCGCAGTATCACGAGATGCCAGACATTGCCTGCGAGTCCCATGCCGACCATGATCAATCCGAGCCAAGCAGAGGCGCGAAGCATCATTGGCTTGCGACCGTATTTGTCGGATAGCCGTCCCCATATCGGTGAGAAGATGGCAAGGCTGATGAAGTTGCAGCCGAATACGATTCCTGCCCACATCGCGATGGCGTCCGCATCTGTTACGCCGAGCTCTTCTATATATAGCGGCATTATCGGCGCCATTTGGCTCATGCCGATCGATACGATGAACGATGCTGCCGTGCATATCCACATGTTTTTCTTCCAGATATCCATATAAATCCTTCTTTTTTGTGTTTTGAACAAAACAATTATATATGTATTTTTTTCCTGGTGCAAGCGATATCGCATGTGTCAGGACGTTGAGAATTCGCGTGATAAATTATATAATGAAGCTGATTTCTTTTTGAATGTGTGGAGGGCATATGCGCACGTTGAAATGCTGGATCATTGCGATGATCATGCTGCTGCCGATGGTGGCTTTCGCGGAAAATGTTACAGATGTGCCGAACTGGCGTCTCGATGCACCACGCGATCGTGTGGTGCCTGCAAATCTGAGGGTGGATGATAGGCTGTCTATATCTGGCAGCGGGCAGATGTCGCCTGAGGGGCTGCGTTGGCTGTATGGACGGCTTAAAGATAGGGCGGTATATGTCGTAGATCTAAGACAGGAGCCGCACGGATTTGCAGATGGGGTGCCCGTGAGCTGGCATACGAGGGGTAATGCGGCAAACGCGGGACTCTCGGCAGGTGAAGTCGAGCGGCGTGAGATGAGCCTGCTGATGTCGGGGGTAGGCAGGAGCATGACTGCCTATCCGATGGGGCGTATGGACATAGAGTCCGGCATGGCGGCTGTGTCTTTTACGCCCTCGCATGTGTCGACTGAGCGCATGGAGGCGGAGCTTGCGGGACTTCGCTATGTGCGCATCTCGGCGGTGGATATGCGCTGGCCAGATCCTGAGGCGGTCGATGAATTCATGGATTTCTATCGGGAGCTTTCGGGGTCGCGGTGGGTTCATTTCCATTGTCAGGCAGGGCGCGGGCGGACGACGACGTTCATGGCTCTCTATGAGATACTCGCGTGCCCTAATGAGACGGTGGAGCAGGTGGTCGCACATCAGAAGGAGATCGGCGGGATAGATCTCGCGGCGGCTGGGAGGCTGGAGCAGCTGAGGCTCTTTCATAGATTTGCCGATGAGACGCGGCCGGGAGGATTCGTCATGAGGTGGTCTGACTGGCTGCGCGCGAACGGTATGTGATGCCCGTACCAGATCTCGTAAAAAAATCTTGCAATGCTGCTTCATACATGCTATAATTCAATCTTGCGGACACTTGTGCCGCGAATATTCCATACTGCCCTTTTGAGAGATAAGGGGCCGTTGACCAGAGAGGGAGGTGATTTCGTGAGAAAGTACGAAGTCATTTTTATCGTGAAGCCGATGGAGGAAGAGGCAACCAACGCTATGATCGAGAAGTTCTCGAAGCTGATTGCAGACAACGGCGGCACGGTTGACAAAGAAGACCGCTGGGGCAAGAGACGCCTGGCATATGAGATCAAGGATTGCAATGAGGGCTTTTACTGCCTGTTCTATGTGACCTGCGAGTCGGAGTGCGTGAAGGAAGTTGACCGCGTGATGAAGATCACCGATGGCCTGCTGAAGCACATGATCGTCAGGTCTGACGAGGAAGAGTAATTCGGAGGAAGAGCTATGAACAGGGTTATTTTGGTCGGACGTCTCGCGAGAGATCCAGAGAAGAGAGTCACTCAGAGTGGCAAGAGCGTGGTAAGCATGGTGCTTGCCGTGGATCGCAGGTTTTCTCGTAAGGCTCGTGAAAATGGACAGCAGACCGCTGACTTCATTTCACTTGTTGCTTGGGACAAGTTGGCTGATGTGTGTGCGAACAACCTCGAAAAGGGACGTCGCATCGGCATAGAAGGTCGACTTCAGACCAGGAGCTATGAGGCGAAAGATGGCTCCAAGCGCTATGTTACAGAAGTTGTCATGGATGAGATGGAGTTCCTGGATTCTAGGAACGAGCAGGGTCAGGGCACACGTAGTGGCGGCTATGACAGCCATCCTTCAGACAGCTATGCTCAGAGCGCACCGTCCGATCAGGGAGCCTTGGGTTCTGAATCCGTCGGGGAAGAAGATATTCCATTTTGACGGGAGGGAATCAGCATGAGACGTGATCATGGAAGACGTCCGCACAAGAAGATTTGCACTTTCTGTGTGGATAAGGTCGACCATATCGACTACAAGGACGCTGCAAAGCTCCGCCGCTTCATCACGGAGCGCGGAAAGATTCTGCCGCGTCGTATCACCGGCAACTGCGCTAAGCATCAGCGCCAGGTGACCGTTGCTATAAAGCGCGCACGCAATATCGCGCTGCTGCCTTTTACAGCTGAGTGATTCAGGAGCTGCCCGTTTCGGGGCAGCTTTTTTTTGTGTATATTCTTCGCTGGTAATGGATGATGGGCAATGAGCCGTATGTGCGGGAAGTGACGTATATGAAGGATGCACTGATGGATGTGCTGGATATATTCGCGGATGAGCGGCATTTCAGGCTGAGGCTCTTTTTTGAGGGTGCCGCACTCGGTGTGCTGACAGGGAACGTGGTAGCGGCTTTCAGATGGCTGCTGCAAACGGCGGACGTGATGAGACCAGGATTCTATGTGTTCTTAAAGGAGAATATGGCATATGCACTGCCCTTCTTCGCCGTCCTTTTTATCGTCGGACTGCTGCTCTGGAAGATCGTCAAGCTGGAGCCGATGATATCCGGCTCTGGCATCCCGCAGGTCAAGGGGATATTGCTCGGCGAGATGCATATGCGCTGGGCGCATGTCGTGCTGCTCAAATTCATCGGCGGCGTGCTCGCGATCGGTGTGGGCGGTATGTCGCTCGGACGTGAGGGTCCATCGGTGCAGCTGGGTGCATGTGTCGGACAGGGCATCGGACGCGGACTCCACCGCACGCGCTCTGAGGGAAGGTATCTGCTGACAGCTGGAGGCGGTGCAGGTCTCGCGGCGGCGTTCAATGCGCCTTTGGCTGGCGTGGTGTTCTGCCTTGAGGAGCTGCAGAAGAATTTTTCACCGCTGGTGCTGATGGCGGCTATCACGGCGGCTGTGACATCTACGGCAGTGACGCGTATGGTGTTCGGGGGAGCACCTGTGTTTCATCTCGGTGAGATTCCGGTGATACCGATGGATGGGACGTATTTCCTGCTCGTGGCACTTGGGCTTTTTACAGGTGCTGTCAGTATGGCGTTCAACCCCATGCTGAGGGTATCGCTCGACTGGTATCGGGCTCTTCCAGTACGCCCGTGGATGAAGCCTGTGCTGCCGCTAATGATGTCCGGCATGCTCGGCTTCTTTATGCCTGAGGTGCTCGGTGGCGGCAACCTGCTCGTTGACAGTATTGTTACTGCCGACTATGCTTTGCCTATCCTCCTGCTGCTCTTTGCGGTGAAGTTCACATTCTTGATGGTGTGCTTCGGATCTGGGGTGCCGGGTGGCATTTTTTTGCCGATGCTGGTGCTCGGTGCTTTGTGTGGTGCGGTTTTTGCTAAAGGTGCAGAGGCTGTCGGCGTCATGCCGGCATATTATATGACAGACTGTGTGGCATTCGCGATGGCGGCGTATTTTGCGGCGGTGGTCAAGTCACCTGTTACGGGCAGCATACTCATCATGGAGATGACGGGATCGTTTGAGCATATGCTCGCGATTATCACGGTCGCCATGAGTGCGTATATGGTGACAGATATGACTGGCGGTCAGCCGGTGTATGACATGCTGCTGGCGCGCAGCCTTCGCATAAGAGACCATATACGTAAGCATATGAGGCGTCATCGTGTCGCAGTTGAGCTGGTGGCTGGTGCGGGCAGCAGTGTCGTGGGGCGGCGAATAGGAGATATCGCTTTTCCAAAGCATGTCGTGCTTGTGAACGTGCGTCGCGGTATGTCTGAGCATGTGCCATCGCCGGATTTTGAGCTGATACCGGGCGATTATCTGTATTTCCTTACGGATGATACAGATGTAGCGTGCTTGACGGCGATGGTCAAAGAACGTATACGGGATAAATGATTTTGTATCTAGCAAGTTGAAATGTTTTTCGGTTTCAAATCACGGTTTGAACGACTGCTCGAGAAAAATACGTAAATATACGAACTTTTGAATCATATATTACGATATAAACTTAAATAGGGCTTTACTAAGGGACTTGGCTGGAGTATATAGCTTGAATGAGGGAAGGTCAGAGATGAAGAAGAAAACGTTTGTTGCAGTGCAGGGAATGGGATTGTCTGCACTGCTATCTGTTGCGCCTGTGACTGCAACGCCGCAGCTGCCGCCAGATACACTCAGCTCAGGTGGCGTGAATGCGGGGATTGACCAGCAACGTGGATAGCAGCCCAAGAAGGATGATGTCGACGTAGATGTTGATATCAAGATACCAGAGATGAAGGGCAGCGATATACGTATACGCGTGACGAAGCTGCAGTTCACTGGTCTGGAGGATACCATCAAAGAGAGCGACTTACAAACGTTTTGCGCTTCATATCTGTAGCCAGAGATGTCCATCAATGACTTATGGAAGGTAGCCGGCAATGTAACGAATTACCTTCATGATGAGGGATATATGTCTCATACTGCCGGAGCAGGAGATAAAGGACGGCGTCGTGACGATGCGCGTCCTTATCGGGCACTATGACCGTGCCGCGTTTGAGAACGCATCTGAGCTATATACGAGCCGTGCGATAGACTTCGTGCCGGCTGCCCGCCCGGGCAAGCAGATACTCAGGAAGCCGCTTGACCGCGAGCTCTTGATATTGAACGATATCCCAGGCGTCCGCGCACATGCGTATCTTTCACCTGGCAGGACGACGGGAACGGCCGATATCCTTTTTAAGCTCGATACGACGGAGAAGGAGGGCGGCGCCATATACGTCGATAATTATGGCAGCCGCTATACAGGCAGATGGAGGCTCGGTGGCTCATATCACCGCAACAACCTCAGTCATGTGGGGGATCAGCTGACGATTGGTGCGCTCAGAAGCAATACAGATGAGATTCGAAACTACGATATACGCTATGAGCTCCCGGTAGGAAGCGGCGGCATATTTGCCGGAGCGGAATATTTCAAGACGGACTACGAGCTCGGGAAGCAGTACAGGAAATATGACGCGACGGGACTCACACATGGCTGGCGCGTATATATGCGCCAGCCGTTGAAGCGCACGCTAAACAATAATACGTATTTTCATCTCGAATATGGAGAGAGCAATCTCGTGGATCGGTTCGGGGCGTATGACATAGACTCGGAGAAGAAGAACCGCGTCACGAGGTTCGGGTTTGAAGGGCTGTGGCGAAGTCAGAAGCAGGCGTCCAGGGCGAAGCTCATGCATCATGTGGGCGATGTCCACAGGTACAGCGATGACACGTTCACGCGCGCAAATGGAAGCTATCAGAAAACGACGCTTGACGCGTATGATATCCTCCGTGTGGGTCACTCGACGACGATGCAGTCGCAGCTTTCTGCGCAGTATGCATGGGACAACCTGGACTCTGGTGCGAAGCTCTACATCAGCGGATATGGCTCCGTGAGGGCATTTCCACAGTCTGAGGCTGGCGGCGACCACGGCGTGACCGGCAGTATCGAGTTCCATATAGAGCTTGCGGACAAGCATTTCAGGCTGGTGCCGTTCTATGATGCGGGCTGGGTACACCGTGACCGTCATCCGGCATCAGGCAGCCCCAATGCGCGCACACTTGCGGGAGCAGGCGTGGTGCTGATCTATACGAATCCCGGACGCAGCTATGCACGCATCGATGCGGCTTTCCCACTCTCTGACAGGTATTCAGAGACGGCGGGCAGGAACATACACAGTATGTGCTGGTTCCAATTCGTGCAGTATCTTTGATGAAAGAGGAAAATACGATGAGCAGCAAAAAAAGCACATCCTTACAAATAGAATATTGATGGGACTGGCAGCGGCAGCAATCGGCCTGGGCGGTATCAGCTCCGTAGAGGCTGCTGATGGGAATCCTACGCCCGTCACAGAACCGCCAGCAACAGATGGTGGCGGTACAGTACCCGTTGATCCGCCAGAGCCACCAAAGCCACTAGAGCCGAAGGTGACAAGGACGACAGTTACAGAAAATGTAACTAGTGATGATACGAAGCCGGTATACCTTACGGCTGTGGCATCTACGGGTGACTATGGCAGCAAGGGCTACGATAAGACAAACGCCATGCCGCTCGATGCGAAGGTCACAAGCGGCAACGCTACTGTTATGCCCATAGCAACGCTTGCAAACCGCACGACGACTATGCAGGGCACGAAGTCTGTCACGACGGTTGTGACAGAGACCTATGATGTGGATGGTAAGGTCACAAAGACGGATACCGTGACAGAGGCTCCTGTATATACTTGGGATAATGAACATGCTGTACATACGGATGATCCGATCGCAAATGTGCTGAATATAAAGCAGACCAGCCAGCGTGCCATCATCAACTGGGGCTCATTCGATGTCGGCAGCAAGTCTAAGGTGAATTTCATACAGACGAATAGTGCCGGCGAGCTCGATACGTCTGCGATGACGCTCAACGAGGTCTCTGGAAACAATCTTTCGACGATTGCCGGAAAGATCAATTCGATAGGAACGTTCATCCTGACAAACCCCAATGGCATCTATTTCACGGAGGGCTCTCAGGTTGATGCAGCTGGTATAGTAGCGTCCACGAATGCAATCGACCATACCCGCTTCATGAGAGATGGTGATCTGTATTTCTACCAGACACAGGACGAGAACAACCGAAAGAATGCCGGCATACTGATCAATGGTACGCTGAAGGCGGGTACGATGGTCGATAGCGAGCTGAACTCTGTCGAAAATACGGAGCTGCGCACAGAAATCGGCAAGATACTCGCCAGCTCATCACTCAATACAAGCGGCCTGAAGCTCGCAACGGGCTTTTCCAGGGGTACTGACTCCATACGCATAGTGGCAAATGGCGATATCGCTGTCGGAAAGACGGGCGTGCTGGATGCTACGCGCACAACGCAGATCTCTACCGGGGGCACGACGGGTACAGAGGGATATAGCGTCGGTGGATCTGTAGATGAGCGTATAGGCGGCATCACACTGCGCGCTGACGCGAATGCTGATGACGTGGCCGCACAGGATACAGAGATACTCTTAAATAGCGGATTGACCGAAGACGAGATCAATGCTATCAAAGAAAAAGATACGTATCAGGTGACGAGCCGCGGACAAGCTGCACCGACAGGCGTAAAGCTGAAGACAGCGAAAGTCTATCTAAATAATGACACGCCTATAGCTTCGCGCTCAGTAGGCATATATTTTGATGCGGATATCACGGATAAGGGTATCAATGGCACAGACGTGACGACGGTAGGGGTCGAAAACGGTGCAGGGCAGCCGAAGTTTACCCAGAAAAACTATGTTGCTGGTGCTCAAGAGGCGGCGAAAATGAGAAGCCATGTCGCTGTGACGCCAGAGGTCACCATCGATCTCGATGGCGAGCTGAAACCGCAGTCCAAGACGAATCCTGCAACAAAGTACAAGATTGCGCCGTCAAACTATACGACGAATTTTGCAATGCTTATCAATGACCCATACCAGCTGCAGGCGATACAGGATACCGAGAAGGTCAACAGCACAGAGAAATACTATGCGCCTACAGATCCTGAGGCGCTGAAGAACAAGGTATATTATGGCAATCTCGGCGCCAGCTATGTGCTCGGCACGGGCATGACGGGCAAGAGCCCGAGCGTGAACATGGCAGCATGGAACAATGGAAAGGGATTCAATCCAATAGGAGACGAGGAAAATCCTTTTACAGGAAGCTTCTCCGGCAACGGGATAATGGGATATGGTATATATGACCTCGCAATCAACCGTCCGGATGAAAATAACGTAGGTCTCTTTGCCCGTACGGTACAGCCGAATCCTGATACGTGGGTGTATTTTAACGGAGTGACAATCATAGATGCATCCGTTAAAGGCGGCGAGAATGTCGGCGCACTGGTGGGGCACGCAGATACTGGTACATCGATGAGCAGTGTCGTCAACCGTAAGCGGTATATACGCTCGACGACAGATGAGCTTTCCAAGATAGAGGTTTTTGATAAAACGACTGGTGAACAGGTCAATGTCAGCGGCGAGAAGAATGTCGGCGGCCTTATTGGTCAGATGACAGATTCGCGCATGTTTGATGATTCTCATAACCAGGGCTATGTCAAGGGTGGCGAGAATGTCGGTGGCCTCGTTGGCAGTATGACGGGCACAGCAGGGGATATCACGGACGATAAGGGCAATACCGTCGCCAGGACAAACAACTACATCAGGAATAGCTACAACTCTGGCTGGATCAGCAATGATATGAGCCTCGGTGCAGTGAATGACTACGAGTTCGATGATAAGGGAGAGATCACGGCAAAGCTCGTAGATCAAACCAGCTACGGAACGAGTGAAAGCCGTGGATATAAGGTCGGCGTAGTAGAGGGAACGACAAATGTCGGCGGGCTCGTCGGCAGCCTTTCTGGCACGTCCTGACTGGAAAAGACAGGAAATCGAAGCGACCTTCATAACTCTGGCCATGTAAAAGGCACTGAGAGCGTCGGCGGGCTCGTTGGACGTATGTCAGATAAGGCGGAGATATTCCGCGCATATAATGCGAATGAGCGCTCGGCGGCTGACTCTACCCAGGCCGGGAAAACATTGGGCTATTCAAACAGTGCAGTGGCCATTCTGACGGATGAGGCACAAATCGCAAAGGAAGGCGTATATGGGCGCGTAGAAGGCGTCGATAAAGAAGACGGTACAAAGAGCAATGCGGTCGGCGGCCTTGTCGGCACCATGGAAGGCAGCAGCATAGACAATGCATATAATGCCGGTGATGTCAGCGGTACCAACAGTGTCGGTGGCATCGTCGGGAAGATGACTACGGGAACCATGCCTGATGGTACGGCGACTGAAGGAACGATAGAGAAGGCATATAACGCCGATAATAATACGATACTCTTGTCAAAGTCCGGCGCAGATGGCAGTCATAAGACTGCCGCTGACCGCGAGGCAGAGGGAGAGTATGTGGGATTCACAGTGACCGAGGGTCTGGATTACGATGGAGATACGACGAAGACGGCTCCTGAGGGCCGCACGTTCCGCGTGTATAATGATCAGGACAATGTACAGCATGATGCTGACATAAACGGCACATACACATATGATGTCATCGATGGTACGTGGACGCGTACGAGCGCAGATGGCACGGTGACAAAGGGAATACTGACAGACTACCTGCCATCGAGCTGGCTGCGCCTCAATAATAACCGCATGGCATACCGTGATGCGCGCGTGACGGGCAGCGGAGAAAATGTCGGCGGCATAGTCGGTACCATGGAAGGCGGAACCATAAATCAGGCATATAATGAAGGCCGTGTAACGGGCAGCAGCACCGATGGAGGAAAGACGACCGGAGGTATAGCAGGACTCTATACGGGTGGTACGCTTGGATCCGACCCCGAAAGCAAGCTGCTATATGCCACGAAGGATGAAGCTCTCCCTCAGGAAAAGGCTAACATATCGAATGGCAATGCGTATGACATAAGCACAGTCGGCAGCTCATCGACAAAGACAGATGGCAACATGAAAGGCCTGACGCTGAACCAGATGACTGATTCATCCGAGATCGGCTGGAAAGATAGCAATAATACCGTGATGGATGAAGACAACGCCCAGAATGATGACTGGATCGCCTATAATAATCAGACGGCTCCTCTTCTAAAGACGTTCATGAATTTCATCAGTATCAAGCGTCAATATCAGTACGATGGTACGGTGCATAACCTCATTACGTCTGACGTGAAAAACTATTATGGTGGCGCTTTCTTCGACAATAGTCATGGAGAGGGCTATGGCAAGAATGTCCATACGAAGGATATAGATGTAGTCACGGGATATAATCCGGATGATTGGCAGATAGGCAGCGGAAGCAAGGATGCAGATACAGAGCATTCGTCTTTGTACAGCTACGATAAGTCTGACCTCTGGTCACCACAGCATGGATACTATACGAAAGGCGACGCGAGCCTTATTATCACACCAGAGCCGGTGCAGATTGCCATCCGTGATGTTGTCAAGAAGTATTGGCAGCTGACGAAGGGATATGTTTTCTTTAATGGGAAGACATACTACACCTATAACGCGCCAAAAGATGGTGCAGAAAAGGGCACGTGGACGGCGTCAGACAAGGCACCGCTTGAGGGCACGAAGTATATCATAACGATGACCCATGCGGAGACCGACAAGAAGACGGGAGAGGTCAGCTTCGTAGAAGGCCTTTCTAATGAGAACGACAGCGCCGGCATCAATCCAACGACGCAGCTTCATGAGCTGCCATTCCTGAAGGCTGATATACTGAATCCAGACGGGACTCCCAGCACCAGGACTACGAGCGGCGCAGAGAACTTCGCCGTGACAGAGGATGAAATCGAGAACCGCAAGCAGATGCCTGGAAGCTCGTATAAGCTGCGGCTTACAGGCGTCGAAGGCGACAAGACCGAAGGGGAGTACAGGGAAGCCGAGAACTACAACTATAAGATCGATTACAGCGTCGTAAAGGACGAGGAAAAGGTAAAGGAAGCACAGCAGGCAGAGCTGGATGTCGTGAAGGCAGACCTCTACTTTACAGCGGAGGGCAGCCGTGACTATGGCGACGATAACACGCTCGGCACGGTTACGCTGTCCGTCGGAGTCAACGCCAAAGATGAAGATGACACATAACGGCGCGGCGCAAGCCCATGATTTGAATCGTGGGTTAGCCGCGCCCCTCCTTTCTTTTATGTGTTTGTCTATTGCTTATACATAT
>OMZT01000066.1 GCA_900315615.1 uncultured Veillonellaceae bacterium
ATATGCTAGCGCGCCATCCGCATATTTCACAGCGGTCACGCACTGCTTAGTATCATTCCACGTGTATACGGTATCGTTATTTCCATAGAAATTCACACCCGTGGTTCCGATTGTCGTCGTTGTCCCATCTGCAAGCGTGATAGTGCCGCCCTCTGTATCGTTGCCGGCGCCCTTCTTATGCTGATCGTTCAGCGTGGTAAGCATAAACGCGGCCATGTTGGAGAGCTTATCTATGTACCCCTTCTGCTCCTCGATAGCGTCCTGCTCCGCGCGCAGTATGCCATTTACCGGCTGATATATGGTATCTGTCTCGCGTATCATGATATTGAAATCATTGATACCGTATTTGTTGTTCTGTACCGGGTCAGACACCTGCAGATGAAGATTGTTTATGCCTCCCACGATGGTCGTACCATTAGATACGATCTGGTACATACCCTGATCATCCTCGTACACGTTGATGTTCATATAGGTAGCAAGCTTATCTGCCAGATTGTCACGCGAATCGCGCAGGTCATTTGCAGATGCGCCTGTCGCCTCGGCGCTCATGATGCTCTTGTTCAGCGTCACGATCTGATCTGTCATCTTATTGATGTCTTCAATATGAAGTGCTATATCATCATAATTAGCACGCATCTGATCCTGCAGCTGAGATGCTGCTGTCCCGACGCGATCAGCGAATGTCTTACCCTCTTCTATCACCGTCGTACGGTTTGCTGTCGTACTTGCATTTGATGAGAGATCAACCCATGCCTTGAAGAAATCCTCGAGTGAATTCTGGACATTCACGCTGTCCGTATCATTGAAGAAGGTCTCTACCTTCTCATAATTCTTCTGGCGCATCTCATAATAGCTCTTAGTGGATGACTCGGTCCAATACTGCTTATCAGCATAGACACTGCGTGCACGTACGATAGAGGTGGAATCGACACCGGTTCCAACCCACTGCGTACCATATATGCCGTTCGTTTCCTGTGCCGGGGTAGCGGCCAGATTGACGCTCTGGCGCGAATACCCTACAGTATTGGCATTGGATATGTTGTGACCAACGGTCTCCAGCGAGAGCCTGTTGGACTGCACGCCGTGAACCATTGTATTAAGTCCGGCAAATGTCGATCTCATGGGATTTCACCTTTCTATCATGATGTACACTGGCCTTCGCCAAGTATATCTCAAAAACGCATCACAGCTTCATCGGCTGTATCATATTATCTATCATTCAGAGGTCTCATCGTCTCATACACTGCTGTCGAACATCTTCATCCCGGCCTCTGATGGCTCACCCATTCCCGGTCCATACGTGCCATCCGTAAACGTGTTCGACAGTACATTCAGGTTGAAGCGCGCATATTCGAGATTGGTATCGAGGAGCCTCCTGCTGCGGACTCCGCCTCTGCGCAGTTTGCGTACCAGCGGGATGATACTTTTCAGCACCCCCGCTGCCCTGACCTTATCACTGCTTGAAGCCTTTGAAAGCACCTCTAGGACGTTGCTGCCGCCCTGCTTCGATACGAACGCATCCTCTGCTTCCTGTATATCGGCGAGACGCAGCAAGAGCTTTTCCATAGCTGCCGCGATGCTTCCAGCCTCCGCGCTGGATCGTACCGACTTCAGGGCTTTCTGCTGTTTCTCAATGAGTCCAGCAAGCTCCTTCAAGCATGCAAGCTGCTTTTCGAGCATATCAACCAGTTCCTGCATAACGTCCCTCCTTCCTGATGCCTGGATGTTCAGGCCTTTATCTCAAGGCCACGACCGCGACTCACTACCTCAGAGCCGCCCCTGCCATACGTAGGTTCTACCTCTGTTGCGCCAAGCTGATTGAGCCTGTAGCGCACAGCCTGGAGTGCGCCATTCACCAGCACGCTGTTGTTTTGCTGCTGCTCCTCTACGAGCTTTGACAGCTCGCCAAGACGCCTGCCGAGTGACTGAAGCTTCACACGAATCGACTTGTCCGGGCAGAATGCCAGAGCCTCCATGAGCGTCATATCCGGACGCATATCCGCACTTGAAACGGAAATACGCATCATAACATCCCTGCGTTTTTCCTCTGCCCGTGACACAGCCTCTGCCTGCTGCTGCTCAGCCTTCACTATGAGTTCCAGTGCTTTCAGGTTCACAGTGGCAAGTGCCGTCCGCTTCTTCTTCTCAAGTGCCGAAAGCTCCTCGTAGTGCTTTGTCAGCTCATCAAGCGCAGCCATTAGTCTATCCCACATGGCAGTCTCTCCTCTCAAATCTTCATCTCGAGCATTTTACGTGCAATGTCTTCTGCATCTACGTGATATGTGCCCGCTGCAATCTTCTCCGAGAGCTCAGCTACACGATCCTCACGTACATCATCCATCGACTTGAGCTCAGCTAAGAATGGACTGAGTGTCTTCGCGCTGTCAGAAAGTACGACCTCATCATGTACTGTATCAGCAGACTCATCATGACGGGCAGTCCTGGAGGTATGCTGTGAATTACTCTTATATATGCTGCTGAGCGCCTGTATGTTCGTGTTGATGATCATAGTGTTCACCGCCCTTCAAAAATCATCCGCAGTAGTTGACGCTACATTTTATCCTTTACGTTTTCTCTATCGAAACAAAAGGCGAAAACCTTAAGCACTTTCAAAATAAAATGCTCACGGTTTCCGCCTTGAGATATATTTATTATCGTATCACAAAATATTAATGAAGACCCATATCGCGGCTGTACATGCCCTGCCCACTCTTTTTTTCTTTCTTCACCTTCGCTGCAAGTTTATGGGTCTGCACACTGATTGCCTGACGAAGGTTTTTCTGGCATTCTTCACAGTATTTCCCGCGGAAAATCGGTTTACCGCATTTCTCACATGGGTAGCTGATCTCACACCCTGACTGTATGAACCTGCCCTGCTTTATCATGCGAATGACCAATTTCTCCTTCGCACCTGTAGCTTCGACGATCTCCTGTACCTTGCACTTCGGATGGTCACGCACATATTCAAGAACCGTTGTTTCCATCTTCTGCATTTCTTCATAACAGTCGCGGCATACACCCGTTCCACTATCAACAAATACCTTACCACATATCGGGCAGTTTTTAAGCTTCGGCATTTCTATCACCTCTATGACTAAACAATCATTTCATTTTATCCATCTTGTTACATTCTCCGTACATTCAGCTTTCTCCTGTCTATATAAAAAAAAGTTTATAGCTTCTCATGCGTCACTAGACAGGACCAGAATTGATACAGCTGCAGCACCGGCATCTATGAGCGGTTCTGCGCATGATAAGGCTGTCGATCCAGTCGTGAATATATCATCCACCAAAAGTACATGGCGGCCTTTTACATGGCCAGATACAGCAAATGCTCCACGAAGGTTCACGCGGCGCTGACGAGCCGAAAGTCCGTACTGCGGCGGCGTCTCTCTCGTCCTAAGGAGCAGCCTCTCTATCGGTATCCCTGCAGCCTTGGACAATGGTCTGAAAAATGCCTCACTCTGATTGAAGCCTCTTTTTCGCTCCTTTTTCGCAAAAAGCGGCACGGGGGTTATCACATCTGTGCGTGAAAGCATGTTGCCGACGATTTCGGATGATATGCTCTCGGCGCAGAGGATTCCAAGCTCTCTCAGCGCTCTTTGGTTGCTATGGTATTTAGAAGCTCTTATCAGGTCTCGTATGGTTCCATGATAAGCACAAAGAGAAACTGCGCCAGAGATATATTTCCTCTGTTCCATGCTCAGCCCTATCCGTCTAGGTCTGAGCGTACGAGTCAAGCAATCATCACACCAAATGACAGGCGTATCTGTATATCTGCCACAGCCAGGACACTTCTGTGGAAAGATGAGCCTTGACAGTATGCTGAGGATTCCCATATCATCCTCCCCCTTCGGTGAAGCTACAGCTTGCCGGCCAACCGTTCTGCAAGAAGTGTGTAGCGACGCCTCGTTCTATCGTTCGACACAGCCTGCGCGAGTGCTTTCTTTTCGCCGAGTAGTAATACTCGTTCCTCTGCACGCGTGACAGCTGTATATAGCAGACTGCGCTGCAGCATCATATAATGACCCCTGACAAGCGGCATGATGACAACAGGGTACTCGCTTCCCTGACTTTTATGCACGCTCATCGCATAGGCGAGTGACAGTTCACCGAGCTCAGACGCTTCATACTCCGCCACGCATTCATCCGCAAATTCTACAGTCACGCAGCTTTGATCCATCTCGCATATGAATCCGATATCTCCATTGAATACACCTTTTTGATAGTCGTTCTTCATCTGCATAACCTTATCCCCGAGCCGGAATGTCATCACGCTGTTCTTGTACTCCGGCTTCCCTGGAGACGGAGGGTTCAAAACCTCCTGAAGCCTGATATTGAGATGATCCACACCTGCTGAAAGCCTGTGCATCGGTGAGAGGACCTGTACATCGCGCATAACATCATATCCAGACTGCGGCAGCGTCTCTCTGCAGAGGCGCACGATCTCCTCCTCGACAGTGTCGGCATCGGCCTCTTCCAGGAAAACAAAATCCTGATTCTGAGGAATGTCTCTCCCTGCCGCTATATGCGGAAGCTCTGGCATAAGTCCTGAATTGATCTTATGTGCCGCCATGACTATGCCGCTTCCCTCACCTTGACGAAAAATCTCTGTCAGCCTCACACTCGGAACTGCATCAGAACGTAGTATATCTTTAAGAACAGATCCTGGTCCTACGGCTGGAAGCTGATCTACATCTCCGACCAGTATCAGATGTGCACCATCTGGTACTGCTTCCAGAAAATGCTGCATGAGGACGATATCCATCATGGATACCTCGTCTAGTATGATGACGTCCGCCTCTAAGGGTTCATCTTCATTGCGCTGAAAAGACATCTGTTCTGTGCCGCCCTGAGCCTCTAACATGCGATGTATCGTCATCGCCTTGCGCCCAGCCGATTCAGACAGCCGCTTCGCCGCACGCCCGGTTGGTGCGCCCAGCATGACGGAGAGTCCTGATGCTTCCAATATATCTATCATCGCACGTATAACCGTCGTCTTTCCGGTGCCGGGGCCACCTGTCAGCACAAACACACCCTCAGTTATTGCCGCGACTACAGCCTTACGCTGATTTTCTGCAAGTTCAACCCCTGCATTCTCCTCCCATATAAGGACTACGGCTTCAGGATCAGCCGTCCCAAGAGGCTCTGCATGCCCGATAAGTTCTCTGAGGCGAGCTGCTGTGTATTTCTCTGCATGGTACAGGTACGGTGGATATATGAGTACTCCTTCGCCCACATCCTCTGAGACGAGACGCCCCATCTTCACATCTGTACGCATTACTGAATCCACATCAGCCGCATCCACCTCAAGCATCTTCGACGTCTTTTCTGTTAGCACGCCCTCTGGTATGCAGCAATGACCTGAAAGTGCTATCTTCGATAAAGCATAATCTATGCCCGCGCTTATCCGTGCACGGTCATCATGCCCTATACCCTCTGCACGCGCTATCTGATCTGCTGTCTGAAATCCGATGCCCGATATATCCCTTGCAAGCCTGTATGGGTGCTCTTCGAGCACGTTCATGGCAAAGGATGAATATTTTTGATATATGCGTGCCGCATATGCCCCGGATACGCCATGCGCCTCGAGCCACACCATGACATCACGAAGCTCTGACTGCTCCATATATGAGTCATGTATCTTCTCTGCCGTCTTTTTCCCGATACCGGATATCTCTGTAAGACGTGATGGATGTTTCTCTATGACATCAAGGGCTTTTTTGCCAAAGGCCTCAACGATGCGATGCGCATTGACCGGTCCCGTCCCCTTCACTGCGCCGGATGCCAGGAAACGCTCTATTCCTCTTGCGTCTGTTGGTGCTTCGACGTGTACGCTGTGTGCCTTGAACTGATCGCCGTACTTTGGATGACGTGTCCATACGCCCGTCAGGACAACATCCTGCCCTACAAGCGGCGGCGCACATGGTATCGTAGCAGATATAATACCTGCCCGTCCCTCAGGTCTAAGCCTTATGACTGAGAACGCGCCATCATTCGATTCCCAGATCACGCGCTCCAATGTACCCTCGATCTGCTCTGTATTGCTGTCACCGAAAAGTGAGCCCTGCACAGGTCTGTCATCCTTCTTCATCTTATGCGTCTCCCAGCAGTCCCCATTTATTGTAAAGCTTTTCTATCTCTGCTTCCTTGGCAGAATACTCTCCAGCAATCCTAGCACTCTCGGCAGGATCCGATTGTATGTCGGGCTGATTCATTTCAAACTCCAAGCCCTTGAGCTCCGCCTCTGCCATGGCAATCTGTGCCTCTGTACGCTGTAATTCCTCTGCACGGCGGCTGTCGCTCATCGCCTGTACACGAGATACAGCTCTCTCATCAGCGCTCTCACGTCTGGACTCATTCTTTGCGACCTGCTTCTCTTTATCCCTCTCAGGAGCAGACTGCGTGGTCTTATCATCGTCAGCTGCATCTTCAGCAAGCGCCGCTTTCTTAGCTCGATAATATGAATAGCTGCCGCCATATTCTTTCAGGCTGCCATCCTCAAGCTCCAATGTCACATTTGCAACCTTATCGAGGAAATACCTATCATGAGATACAGCCAGGAATGTACCTGGATATGCTAGCAGTGCTTCCTCGACTGCCTCCTTTGCAGGTATGTCCAAATGATTAGTAGGCTCATCAAGTACCAGGAAGTTCGCCCCCGTAAGCATTAATTTAAGGAACGCCACGCGGCTCTGCTCTCCACCAGAAAGCTCACCTATCTTCCTGTATACATCATCGCCATGGAACAGGAAAGCACCAAGGTATTTCCTAGCCTGTTCTTCATCGGTACCGAACTCATAACAGATCTCATCGAGTATCGTATTTTCGGGATTCAGCCCTTCATGCTGCTGCGAAAAATATCCGATTTTCACCCGGCTTCCTATCTTCACGCGCCCAAGATCCGGTGTCAATTCTCCAATCAATACCCTTAGAAGCGTGGTCTTACCAGCTCCATTGGGGCCAACGAGCACCACGCCATCACCTTTCCTTATAAGAAGGTCTACATGTGAGAAAACCGGATGTCCTGGGAATGACACAGATACATCCTCTAGCTCTGCAACGCGCTGTGCGCATTCCTCCGGCTTGTGGAACGCGAAATAATTGAACGAGGCATCTTCTGGTGGCAGTACGATACGCTCCATACGCTTCAACTGGCTCTCACGTCCGCGTGCTTGCTTAGCCTTGATACCAGCCTTATACTTCCTTATGTATTCTTCTGTCTTCTTTATATGCTCCTGCTGCTTTTCATAGGCCGAAACGAGTGATTTCCTTCTCGCAGCCTTCACCTTCATGAAATATGAATAATTTCCCTCATATGTAGTGACCACTCCACCGTCAAGCTCAATCATCCTCGTAGCAACACGGTCAAGGAAGAAGCGATCATGCGATATGATAAGCACACCACCATGATAGCTCATCAGGAAATTCTCCAGCCACTCGGTCATCTGGATATCCAGATGGTTTGTCGGTTCATCCAGGAACAGGAAATCTGGCTCCCTAAGAAGCGCCTTTGCGAGAATTATACGCGTACGCTGTCCACCGGAAAATTCCGCAACCTTTTTCTTGAACTCCTCCTCTGAGAATCCGAGTCCGAATGCTACCCTTTTTATGCGGCTCTGGAAATCATATCCTCCGAGGTTTTCAAAACGATCGACAACGCGCCCGTATTCGGTCATCACATCTTCACTGGTATCTGAAGCGATACGTTTTTCGAGACGCTTTTTGCGTTCACCGAGTGCGAGAACATCACTGAACGCAGACATAAATTCGTCATAAAGCGTACCATCAGAGAAATCTGCCTGCTGCTCGACATATCCTATCGTATCGGCTGAATCTATCGATACCGTACCATCATCGGCTTCTTGTTCGCCCATCAGTATCTTCATGAGCGTAGTCTTACCCGCTCCATTTGCGCCGACAAAGCCAACTCTATCGCCTTTCTTGACTTCAAATGTGACATCATGGAAAAGTGTCTCTATGCCAAAGGACTTTGAAAGTCCCGTCACTTTCAGACTACCCAAAGCCTTACTCCCTCCTACCTATACAGCAAACAGCTGAATAGCACATATCAATTGCACGGTCAGCGCTTGAAATCCCTGCCTATGTGGACAACCGCCTGGTTCCTTTCTCCACCATCCATTATCGTGCATTTGAATGGCATACCATAAAAAATGCTCGTGTTATCTTTCGATGTAACTATAATCGTCTTCTCACGCTCATTCGTTCTTCCCGTCTCTACACCGGAAATCCTGAAGCCCTTCTTCTTGAGTATCTCTGCCGTTCTCGCGCCAGCACCATCTATCCCGCTATCATTTATGATGAGGACAGTGACACCCGCAGGTCCGGATGCCGTCTTCTTCTCAACCTTCTTTGTCGACCTTTGCGTTTCGTCGAGCATATTCACGCCTTTTGGCAAGCTCTTCTCATATTCACTCGCATCATTTTTCGCATCTGACAGCAAGTCGCCCTCCAGCTTTATGCCCATACCATCGGCAATCGCCTGACGCAATGCCATGATATCTGGTATCCAGTAGCTGACATCCTTGATAAAAACGGGTTTGCCTGGAACCATACTGGAATCTATACCATTCGTGCGAAACTTGTCAGCCATAGCCGCATACATAAGCATATCCGACAATGGCATATCCGTCTCTATCGCATCACGTACTTCCTTCACGATATCAGGGATACGAGGAAGTATTGACGGCGAAACGACCTTGTCAAGCACAGCCTGCATGAACTTCTGCTGTCTGCCTATGCGCCCTATATCTCCTTCTCCATCACGATAGCGTACGTACTGCACAGCCTTCTTGCCATCCATATGCTGCATACCCGGATAGAGATCTATCACAAGTCCGCCATCGTCATCCCATGGATCCTCATAATGCATACGCTTCTCTACATCGATATCGATGCCGCCTATCGCATCGATGATACGTTCAAACGCATGAATATCTATAACCATATAATAATCGATCGGCACGCCAAGAAGATTCTCAACGGTTTTCTCTGAAAGCGTATGTCCGCCGTACGCATATGCATGGTTTATCTTCTCATACCCATGTCCGCGTATCTCTACTCTCGTATCTCTGGGCACAGAAAGCAACTCTGCCTTCTTAGCCTCCGGATTCAATGTCACGACCATCATAGTATCGCTGCGACCTGCATCACCATCACGCTTATCCACGCCAAGTATCATGACATGCACTACACTCGCCGTCTTCATCGCAGGACTGCCATCATCTGTTATCGTTCGCTTCTGCTCAATCTGGAATGCTCCAAATGCAGCAGCGGCCAGAAGGATTACCAATATGATGAGTATAAGCCGTTTCCAGCTTCTTTTCTTTTCACTACGCACTGCCTTACGTGTCCTGCGCAATACAATCCACTCCTATTCAAGGGCTGTCTCCCTTACAAAGTCCAACCTACAGTATATCAAAAATCATATCAAAGCGCAAAAAATATTAGCGGCATCCTAGATAAAATAGTACACGAAAAAAGCGCCCGTAAAACGGACGCTTCATCTTAACTGGCAACGCTCTATCCTCCCAGCCCGTCTCCAGGCAAGTACTTTCGACGTATGAGTGCTTAACTTCTGTG
>OMZT01000074.1 GCA_900315615.1 uncultured Veillonellaceae bacterium
GCTTTGCTGTGCGTATGATAAAGAAGCTGCTGCCCATGCGCCGCATAGAAAGCGATGATTTCTTTTCCCGTCATGGTGGCAGTGTACACCGCGCCGAGGGCGGCAGGCAGATGACGGACAGCGCGGCATCGAAGGCACGTCATGCGTTCGGCGTATATACGCATGAGGAGACACGGGGCTGGATAGAGGATCACTTCGGCCCGCCACTTTTCAGCGATCGTGAGATGCAAAGGCTGGATGCGAGCCTTTGCCGTGGTACCCATGCTGGCTGTCATGTGTGGTTCTCTGAGAGCACGGCGGATGTCGCAGGCACATCTGAGGCTTATGATGCGAATATGGCCTACTATGGGGCGCATTCTGCTGAGTCCGGAAGGAGCATGCGTGCCATGCGCGACATGGTGAAGAACGCAGTCGCGCTTCATCGGCATCCGGTGCCCGTGCGCGCACGTACGGGGCTGTTTTCGCCACGTGATGTATGGAGGGCACTCTACGCCCATGATATGAAGGTGTTCACCGTAGAGGAACGCAGCCCTGAGCCGGATTTCTCAGTGAGCCTCATGCTCGACGCGTCGGCATCCAGAGAGCCGCAGCAGGGGATTATCGCGGCGCAGGCGTACATCATAGCGCAGGCACTTTCTGAGATAGGTGTGCCGCTTTCTGTCTTTTCTTTCTGCTCTCTTAGGGGCTATACCGCGCTTCAGGTGCTGCAGCGGTCAAGTCTTGAGGCGAGCCGCGACATATTCCGCTATCGCGCGGCAGGTTGGAACAGGGACGGCTTAGCACTTCGCGGCGCGGCAGAGCTCCTTTCACATGATCCCGCGAAGCGTCATATACTGCTTTGGCTCACGGATGTGAATCCGTCCGATGACACAAGGGTGCAAGGAGCTGGGCCTTTGACCTATAGCTATTCAGAAAAGCGCGCCATAGACGATGCGGCTTTGGAGGCTGCGGCACTAAGGCGCAGGGGGACACGTATCATCGGCATACTGAATGGGGAGCTTCCGGGATATGAGAGCGCGGCACATGCTATATTCGGCTCGGATTTCACCTGCATACGAGAGCTCGGGCAGTTGGCCGCGAGGACATCCGCTCTCTTGATAAGGCAGATTATGAGATAATATGGAAGGATTATCACTATGAATGGCGAAATAAATACACGTGTCAGTCTAACAAATTTTGGGTGATATCGATGCACTGATATTGTAATAAATTATCGGGAGGTTGTAGTAATGTCAATCAAGGTGCTTATAGCGGATGATCATGCCATTCTACGTCAGGGCATAAAAAGGGTTCTGAATTTCGAGGAGGATATCGAGGTCGTTGGTGAGGCCGAGGATGGACAGGAAGCACTTGCTAGGACGTTAGTGGTACAGCCGGATATCTTGCTTCTCGATTTGAACATGCCTGGTCTTACGGGCCTCGAGGTCGCCAACCAGCTACAGGCGGCAAAGTGCAAGACAAAGATTATCGTCCTTACGATCCACGATAGCGATAACTATGTGCTCGAGCTATTGAAGAATGGCGTTCTCGGCTACCTCCTGAAGGATGTAGAGCCCACCATGCTGATAAAAGCTATCCATGTAGTCAATGAAGGTAACGCTTTCGTTTATCCGAGACTTGCCGAGCGTCTTTTCGGCGGATTGCAGGCTGGTGATGACGTGAATGAGAAGGCACGCGAGATGTGGAAGGAAAGCCGCTCAGAGCGCCTCACATCTCGTGAGATGGATGTACTGGCATGTATCGCGAAAGGATTCAGCAACCAGGATATTGCGGAGGCTCTTTTCGTGAGCGAGAAGACGGTGAAGAATCATCTGACCAATATCTTCCGCAAGCTGAATGTGAACGATCGCACACAGGCGCTCATCTATGTCCTGAAGCATAAGATCGTGACCCTTGATTGAATTGGTACTATTTCGGGGATGCGTTTCGGCGTATCCCTTTTTGATTTGGGGGGAGATAGATGATGGGGTTCTGGACTGGGGTGCTTACGCTTTTGTGCTGCACGCTTTCTGTGATGATGCTTATCGCCTTTAGATGGCTTTTACGGCGCAGGAGGCGCAGGCTGGCCCTCATCGTCATCGCCGCGAACCTTGCGGTGCCTGCTATCGTGATTATTTTGCATGGCAAGGATGTGCAATATGCGGGTGGGCTTGCCATCATCGCGGCCATCGCTCTTATGGCGGAGCTGATCTTGTGCCTTTTGGTGTATATAGCGGCACTGCTCCGCTTCCTGTGGCGGCGTATGCTTAGAGAGCCGTTCGATGGTGGCCGCCGTCGCGTGCTGAAGGGGGCTGTGTGCTATCCTGTCGCGGCTTTGGCACTCGGCTCTTATGGCAGCCTGTACGAGAGGAATCATCAGGTGCTTCATGAGATATCTGTGCCAGTAGCAGATGGCAGGCTTTACGGCTACCGCATCGCGCAGCTGTCGGATGTGCATATAGGCATGTTCTTTTCGCTCGGTATGCTAAAAAGCCTTTTGGAAAAGGCCGCCGCAGAGAAACCGGATGTCCTTGTGATCACGGGCGACCTCTTTGATGATGAAGAGATGAATGAGCGGGCGGCTAAGATCGTGGACAGCTTCTCTGAGCGATTCAAGGACGGGATATATTTCATCCGCGGCAATCATGAGCACTACAGGAATATGAATGCTACGGAGCGGTATATAAAGTCCACGCATATACATGAACTTGTAAATGGGGCGCGTGAGGTGCGCCCAGGGCTCTGGTTCGTCGGCGTCGAATATCCGATGGACAGGCCGCATTTCGGGAAGCTTGAGCACGAGTTCGCCAGGCAGGCGTTCAGTCATGTGCCTGATGGCGCTTTGAGTGTACTTCTCGCACATCATCCGGATTTCATAGATGATGGCAGGCAGTATGGTGCGAGGCTCGTACTGACAGGACATACGCATGGCGGGCAGTTCGGCGTGCTCGGTGTCCCAGTCGTGCCGCATGTATTCAAGTATATGCGCGGGATTTATGACTTCGGCGAGACGATGGGCTACGTACATACCGGAAATGGCAGCTGGTGCCCCATGCGTATAGGCTGCCCACCGGAGATAGCGGTGTTTAGATTTACGGCGCGAAAGTGATCTTGCAGGGAAATTTCTCATCGCTGTCGAAATCTTTCATATAAAGCAGAAAGATGTGAATTGATTGGAGGGCTCGGCATGGATATCAGGAATGAAACAGGGAAGCTGTATGCGACGATAAAGGATATGCCGGTAATGGATTTCTGCAGTTTCCTCGATGTGAATGCGATACTTGAGAACAGGCGCTTTCGTGATGCGGCGTCGGTATTCCTGGATGATGACCGTAATGCTTGGCGCTTCTTGCGCGCGTGCGGCGTCGCCGAGAAGTCGGTGACAGATCGCAGCGATACGAATGAGGAGAGGTTCAAAAAGTTCGCGGATCTATTGCCGCTCGCTGCCGGAAGCCCGCTTTATTCAGGGGTTTATCTCGTATTGAGGCGGTTCTTTGATATACGTGAGGTGCTGGATGGGGACACGGCGTCGTCCATCTGGGATCTCGTGCAGGTACGCCTCGATGAAGGCTTGACGGTGCGGGATGTGCTGAGTGAGTACGGGGTGAAGCGTATCGCTGTCGCGACGGATCCCGCGGCATCCGTAGAGCCGTTCCACAAGGCGCTTAAAGCCGGGCTTGATATGGACGTCGTACCTGCATTCAATGCCAATCAGGCGATGTGGATAGATGGGCGCGATTGGGATCTTTATATGCAGGAGTTTGCGGCACAGACAGGGTCTGAGATAGAGACGATGGAGGATGTGAAGGATGCGCTTTTATATAGGATGCGCGTATTTGCTACATTGGGCTGCAAGACCATAACCGTATATCTGGAGAACGCAGCATACCGAAAGATGCCGATGGAGAAGCTTGATGACGTGGTCGGGCGCGTGTCACACACAAAGGGGAGACCGACGGCGGAGGAGACAGAGGGCTATAATACAGAGCTGATACGCTTCCTCGCGCGCAAGGCGAAGGAGTATGACTGGGTATTGCAGCTGCGCTTCGGCAAGTGCCGCAATGTCTCCACGCGTGGATTCGCATCGGTTGGATCGCGCAAGGGCTATACCGCGCTCGGACATGCGGTGGATGGTGGCAAGCTGGCACAGCTGCTGGACAGCCTCGATTGCGATGATATATTGCCGCGCATAGTGCTGTCGTCGGCTAATCCGTATGATAATGCGGTGCTTGCCTCGTTGACTGGCGCATTCCCAGGTAGCGGCGTGGCAGGGACGTTACAGGTGGGGCTTACGCATGTCGCAAATCAGCTCGCAAGGCAGCTCGATGTGCTTGCCGACTATCTGCCGATAGGCATCAGCATAGGCCCTGCAATAAGGGCGAGGACGCCGTTTGATTTCTCTGCGGTATCTGAGTGGCGTTATGCGCTCTGCCGCTGGCTTGTGGGACTTGCAGATGACGGCAGGTATCCGCTGGAGGCTGAGCCTGAGCTTGCCGCCCGCATTGTCTATGGCAACCTGAAGACCGTCATAAACGAGTAATATATCGTATAAAAAAAGGAGGCCTCCGCCTCCTTTTTTATTTTGGTGCGCCCGGCATGGGCGCGTTCTTATGGGGGAAAGTCACTAGGCTGTTAGCGGGAAAGCTAAAGCCTAACACCAAGGGTGTCCATTGCGAGGTGGA
>OMZT01000115.1 GCA_900315615.1 uncultured Veillonellaceae bacterium
ATATAAAACTCCAGAACAACATCGGCTACGGACAACTTACCTGAACTTTTGTTCAGGGCTGCCTGCTTTGATAGGCAGCAACTTTGAAGGGAAGGAGGCCGTTCTATGGTCTACGTTATCAGCAAGACCGGACAACCTATCATGCCTACGGAAGACCACAGGAAAGTGCGGCTTCTGCTTAGATCTGGAAAGGCTAAGGTTGTCAGAAGAACACCGTTCACAATTCAGCTGTTCGGAACGAGCAAGACTTATACGCAAGCAATTACGCTCGGCGTTGACGCTGGCTCAAAACACGTCGGCTTGTCTGCTACGACGGAGGAGAAAGAGCTGTTTGCAGCTGAACTTCGCCCTCGCAACGATGTTGTAAAGCTCATGTCGGACAGGCGCGAAATGCGCCGTTCGCGTAGAAGCCGTACAACACGATACCGTCAGGCTAGATTCGATAACCGTGTACATGCCAAGCATAAAGGATGGCTGGCTCCATCTGTTGAAGTCAAAATCTGGAATCATATCCAGGGTATTCGTTATGTATCGAATTTGCTGCCACTGAAGATAATTCGTGTCGAGACGGCGGAGTTTGACTTGCAGCGTCTAAAAGCAATGGAAGCTGGTGAGCCGTTGCCAGTCGGCAAAGATTATCAGCTCGGTGAAATGTACGACGAATATAACGTCCGCCAGTATGTACTTCACCGCGACGGCTATACCTGCCAGTGCTGCGGAGCGCATGGAACAGCCGTGAAGCTCCACGTGCACCATCTGGAAAGCCGGAAAGTCGGCGGCAATGCGCCGGATAATCTCATCACGCTCTGCGAGGATTGCCATAAGGCTTATCACGCAGGGAAAATCCAGCTACCGACCCATGGACGCAGACGGCACTCAACACGTGATGCAGCCTTCATGGGTATTATGCGAAAGACGTTGATAGAGCGTTTAAGAGCTATGTTTTCCAATATCGAAATTCGTGGTACGTATGGCTACATAACGAAATATTGGCGTGAGAAGAAGAACATCGTCAAGACGCATATCAGCGATGCCTTTGTGATAGCGAAGAACTTTGAGGTCCAAAGGCTTGATAAAAGCCTTTTGATGGTTCCGAAACGGCAACATAACCGCCAGATTCACAAGTGTAAGATAAACAAAGGCGGTATTCGCAAGCTGAACCAGACGCCGAAATACGTCTTTGGTTATCTGCTGTTTGACCGCGTGCTCTGTCTCGGGATAGAGGGATTCGTGTTCGGCAGACGTTCCAGCGGCGGATTCGATATTCGACAGTTAAGCGGGGAGAAAATCAATGCCAATATTAGCTATCGTAAATTGCGGCACATGGAATATCGCAAAGCGTTATTGGTATCTTATAGCTGATATTTAGAAAGGAGGAAGCGCCGCGGTTTTGTATGATTCATATGGGGAAGGTGCGATGAATGGAAAAAGCTGAAGTAGACCCGAAAAAGATCCTCTCAAGGGCACGCGGCTGCATGACGGCCGCAGGCATGTTCTTTGTGCGCGGTGCGGAGGACATATCTCAAACGATTGAGCTGGGATTACAGGCGGATATGAAGCCGGTGGATATATACAAACGCTGCATGGGGCGCAAATCCGCAGACAACAGCATGCTGGCCGCGACGTCACTCATCATATATTACCTCGTATATTCTGGCTGCAGCATGAAGAAAGCCTGTCTGAACGCATGGCAGATAGCCGATCAGTTCCACGATGATATATCAGAGTCGATTTCTGCCGCGATACTTGCCGCAGAAAGGCCGGACAAGCGTGGCAAGCTCGTCGCAGGATTCATCACCAGCAGCGACAGGCATGCAAAGCTCAGCCTTGCAATCTATCTGAATCTCATAGATATGGAGGATACATTCAAGGCACATATAGAGGAGATAAAGAAGCAGGACAGCTATGATACACGCATCATAGCCGCCGCTTTCGCAGGCGCACGATATGGCATAAAGGCAGTATCAGCCTGACTACGCATAGTAAAATGGACATGCGAAGATCATCTTCGCATGTCCATTTTTTGCTAGCACACTAGCTCTATTATTTTCCGCTGTCAAGTGCTATCTGCATAGCCTGCTGCTCCTCAGCAGTAAGCTGATATGTCGAAGTCGCGTTATGTATCGGCTTCACGTAGCTGCGGCAATCCTCACGCCCGAAGATGCTCGAGAAAATCACACCGTTATTGCCGGCATCTAGGAGTGCAACCGCATAGCTTAGGTCGCTGCCCATATCCTCGAATGCCCTGAACCTCACAAGACCCACCTTGCACAAGCAGTGGTTGAGATGCTCATGTATCGCACGGTTATCAGCCTGTATCTCCTCGTTTATCGCCGCCACGCGCTTCGTCTCATCGATATGTCCAAGCAGCATGCGCTCGATATTGCCGCCATCCGTCCCCTGCATCATCTTCCTGTAACGCTTTTTCATATAGGACAGATTCATATACAGATAAATGATAATGCCGTACATGATGACCATCAAAGCGACAATACCGATAATGATATACGTCATATTTGCCGCAAGAAAATTTCCTGCTCCGTTCACTCTGCAAGCCCCCGATCCTTTCGATATGTCCATCAGCAAAGCCGATGTATGCTATATTTTAACGCTAAAGGCTATGTTACGTCAAGCAGCTCAAACGGTAAAACCCTTTGTAGAGAATGCCCTGAGTGCTTCCTTCTTCTGCCTCACGATATCCTCATGCTTCTTTGTGAGGTCATCTATGATGCGCTCGAGATCCTCTGGCGAATAAAACTCTATCTCAATGCGCCCCTTCTTGCGGCCATGATGTATCTGAACCTTCGTCCCGAAGAATGTATGAAGCCTTCCCTCTGCTTCGCGGATATACGCTTCGACATCAGGGTCCTTAGCAGGCTCCACCTTCTCCGCGCGCTTATCCAGGACAGTGGGATCCTCCATGAGACGCTTGACGAGTGACTCTGCATCGCGCGCCGAGAGCTCGTGCTCTATGATATACGCTGCCGCGCGCTCCTGCAGCTTCTTCTGTGCAAGTGCCGCCAAAGGGCGAGCCTGCCCCATCGACAACGTACCATTTGCGAGCATGTCCTGCACCTTCGGGGCGAGCTTCAGCAGGCGGAGCATGTTCGCGACGTGCGGGCGGCTACGCCCGACCTTTTTCGCGACATCGTCCTGCGTCAGGCTGAAGCCATCCATCAGGCTCTTATATGCGCGTGCCTCTTCTATGGCAGATAAATCCTCACGCTGCAGGTTCTCTATCAGCGCGATTTCTGAGATTTCCTGATCTGTATACGAGCGCACGATTGCCGGCACCTTCGACAGCCCTGCCACGCGTGCAGCGCGCAGCCGCCTCTCTCCCGCGATCAGCTCGTAGCCGTTCGGCATCTTGCGCACGAGGATCGGCTGCAATACGCCGACCTCTTTTACAGAGCTTGCAAGCTCTTTCAGTGCTTCCTCATCGAAATCCGTCCTCGGCTGTGCCCTGTTTGGCACGATCTCCGACACATCTATATCCTGCACGACTGCACTATGCTTTACCTTAGCATCTGCTGCAGCATTCGGCAACAGTGCCCCAAGCCCCTTTCCAAGGCCTCCTTTTCTTCCTGCCATCAGCCTCTACGCTCCTTATCCGCCTTCAGCACCTCCGACGCAAGCTCACGGTACACCGCGGCGCCCTTGGAGCTATTATCATACGCCGTTATCGGCTGTCCATAGCTCGGTGCCTCAGCGAGGCGCACAGTACGCGGAACCATCGTCTTATATACCTTTCCATCGAAAGCCTTGCGAACCTCTGCCACGACCTCAGACGCAAGGCGCGTCCTAGAGTCGTACATCGTCATCAGGACGCCCTCGACCGCAAGATCTGGATTGAGGTTATCACGCACGAGCTGCATCGTGTTGAGAAGCTGCGTCATACCCTCCATAGCATAGAACTCGCACTGTATCGGCAGCAGCACCGAATCAGCCGCCGTAAGCGAATTCAGCGTCAAAAGCCCAAGCGATGGTGGGCAGTCTATCAGGATGAAGTCATATGACGGCCGCATCGCATCAAGAGCCCTCTTCAGCCTTGTCTCACGCGAAATAGCCGAAACCAGTTCGACCTCCGCACCAGCAAGCTCTATATTCGCAGGCAGCACATCCACGCCAAAATCCGTATGCTGCACCACATCGGCCGCCGACGCCCCCTGAAGCAGCACATCATATATCGTAAGCTCAGCAGCGGACTTGTCGATGCCGAGCCCGCTCGACGCATTCCCCTGCGGATCGATATCGGCGAGCAGCACCTTCCTGCCCTTCTCTGCGAGTGCCGCCGCAAGGCTCACCGATGTAGTCGTCTTGCCGACGCCGCCCTTCTGGTTAGCGACCGCGATAATCCTTCCCAAAGACTCCACCCCTTCTACCGAATTGCACATGCCATAGCTGCCATTTTAGCGATTTATCCACTTCAAGCCGCAAGGCACAGCCTGTATCTTCTTCATTATAGAAGGAAAAATATATCGCGTCAACAACATGTTTCACGTGAAACATCCCCCATATGCGTCCTCTCATCCGTTTTTTTGGACTCACATCTAAAATATAAAAAAATTGCTTGCATTATGAGCTCCGTTATAGTATAATACTTCTTGTCGTCAGATGGCGGCGATAATGGGGTTATAGCTCAGTTGGTTAGAGTGCTTCGTTGACATCGAAGAGGTCACAGATTCGAATTCTGTTAACCCCACCATTTTTTTATTTGCTCGCTTAGCTCAGTTGGCTAGAGCATCTCCGTCACATGGAGGGGGTCGGGGGTTCAAATCCCTCAGCGAGCACCATATCGAGCTTCAGCCGGACATATCAGTCCGGTTTTTTTGTATCCATTTTTTGATGGCAGGATTAATCCATCCAGAAATAGAATTAAGATGTATGATAAACGTCTGCAGATATCCTGCATGAACTATGATTCGACGAAGATATAGAGCTACCTGAATAGGTTTTACACGAAAGCGTTCACGATTTTATATGGGAGAAGATAAAATGATGAAGACAGTAGGCATTATCGGAGGTATGGGACCGATGGCGGGCGTTGACCTCGCAAAGAAGATTATCGAAGCTACACCGGCAAATACCGATCAGGAGCACGTGCACGTGATCCTTGACAACAACACCTCTATCCCGGACCGCACGGCGGCTATCCTTGAAGACGGAAAGGATCCGACATCCGAGATCCTGAATACCGCCCTAAATCTCGAGAAGGCGGGCGCAGAGTGCCTCATCATGGGTTGCAATACGGCACATTATTTCCTGCCGCGCTTCAAAGACAAGCTCCATGTACCATTTTTCAGTATCATAGAGGAAGCGGCGCGTTACTGCCACAAAAAAGAGGTAAAATGTGTCGCATTGCTCGCCACAGAAGGCACACTCGCTGCGGGAATATACGATGAAGCCATGTCGAAATATGACATACAGCTCATAAAGCCCGATATGGATCAGCGCAAAGTATGCCAGGATATCATATATAACGGCGTAAAGGCAGGCAACAAAGACTACGATACGACAGCGTTCTGCAATGTACTGAAGGATCTCCGTGCCAAGGGTGCAGAGCACTTCATACTCGGCTGCACCGAGACTCCTATTGCTGTCGAGATGTACCACATAAAGGAAAGCTTTATCGACCCGACGGATATCATCGCACGCCGCGCTGTAGAATTCGCACGTACCGGAAAGTGACGCAAGGCGGCTCATATCTATACGTAGCAAAAAGACCCGCTGCCAAATAGCAGCGGGTTCAAAAAGCCTATGCTGGGAGGATGTGCGCTATGTTTGAATTCATGAAAGAGAAGAAGGTCTTGTCCACGAAGGATCCTGACCTTTGCAAGCTGGCAGATGATACGCTGAAAAAAGCAGGCATAGCCACACATGTATGGGAGGCTGAGGAGCAGCCCGCATGCGGCTGCGGTGCCAAGATCGATATCAGGCGCGTCGCGCGCAAGGATCATGCCATGCACCCGATCCACCATATATCCGTTTCGCGAAAAGACGCAGCGCGTGCTGCCAAGATCATCGCTGCTCTACCCAAAGCATCCTCATGATACCCGGTCACAGCACGCCGCTGCTATCTGTCAGCGTAATATACCTCGCAGGGATCGGCTCATCAAGATGATATATGATACTGATGGGGCGGCTCCCCTCGTGGCTCACATAATGTGCCGTTCCAAGGAACGTATAAGGCAGCGTCCTGCTGCCTTTTTTCTTTGCCGCACGCACGAAAATCAGCACATTCCCACCCGTCTGATTCTGCGTGATATATCTGTTCCCGGTCTTCGACACGTCCGACGTCGTACTCTGGCTTTGCCAGTGAAACAGGCTTTCGTTTATGGAGTAATCCTCATATCGCGTCGTATCCGAAAATTCTTTTTCAGATTTATTGAGCGTCACTAGGAATACATCCGTCTTTTTATCTCGAATATAATGCACGCCCTCACGTATGCTGATGGGATTATTCACACCGAGAGCCGCGAATATCTGATCGCGGTTATATGTGGCATGTACATCAAGTGCGCATGGATATGCCAGCCGTGGTTTTACAGTATTCATCATTATACGGTCAAACAGTATATTTATAAGGTCAAGGAGCTCGGTGTGATACTCGCCCTTTATACAGGTGAAAGCTTTTCCTGGTGTATCGAATCCTGCCTTATCGTACTCGGTCTGCCAAATAGTATACTGCCACATACGCAAATACTGGCTATAGAGATCAAGCTGAAAGCTGCCTCCTGTCTCTGGTGCTTCAGCCGGAACAAATCCCTGTGCCTTACCACTCTCTAGCGCCCCTGCTATATACCTCAGCCAACCAGCCGAATCTATATCTGTGATACGCGGCATGGCCTTAGTAAGCTTCGCCTCAAGCCCAGCGTCATATGATGCGGCAGATTCAGCTGTATAGTCACCTCTAGCCGCCCTTGCTTCACGCAAAAGTGCCGTATAAAGCGTCTTGCCATCATAGAATTCCTCAGGCTGCATTGATCTAGCCGTTAGAAAATCCCTGAGACGTGGCTCTACATGCGACACTCCATACATATCATTGATCTGCTCGATGTATACAGAATGCCTACGCTGGCTAAAATGCGCACGGATATTCTCTAGCACACATTCCTGTGCAACGGGCTCCATCTCTATATAGCAGCCCTTAGGCACATGAGGGAATCCCTTCTGCACTTCTTCTTTTACAGAAAGTCCCCGTCCCGAAAGCAATGCCCTTATCTTGGATACAAAGTCAAACTTCCTATTTTGCCTCCCGATAAAATCGAGCACCGTAAGCATATCTTTTCCCTGGCATAGGCGCAGTCCTCGTCCAAGCTGCTGTATAAAGACGGTCAGGCTGTTAGTAGGACGCAGGAAAAGCACCGTATTCACCGACGGAATGTCAACGCCCTCATTATAAATATCAACAACGAATATAAAATGAATGCTACCGGATTCCAGCCTGATTTGTGCCGTATTTCTCACATTGCTAGGAGAGTCTGCGTCAAGTGCCACCGAAGCGACGCCCTTTTCATTCATGTAGTCCGCCATGAAATGTGCGTGGGCCTTAGACACGCAGAAGCCTATTCCCTTTATGCCGTCTATGGATGCTATGTAGTGCCTTATCGTTCTGCCTATTGCATCGGCGCGACGCCTTGCTGACTGCGCATTCAATGCGTAGCGCATTTCCAATACATTAGTATCATAGTGATTGCCTACCCATTCAACGTCAGAAAGGTTCACAGGATCCTCGGCAACAAAATAATGGAACGGACACAAAAGACGTTTTTCTATCGCATCTGGAAGGCGTATCTCCGCCGATATGTGATTGTTGAAATACGGCAGTATCGATGCTCCATCCATGCGCTCTGGTGTCGCCGTAAGCCCCAGCAATATGCTCGGCTTGAAATATTCCAGTAATGTCTGATATGAAGGTGCCGCGGCGTGATGGAACTCATCCACGATAACCATATCGTAGTAATCCGCATCCATATGCTCCCAGAAATGTCGTGTTTGAAATGTCTGTATCGACATGAAAAGGTGCTCTACGTGCTCTGGCACGTTGCCGCCAACACACAACTCACCAAAATACGGGTCGCGCAACACCTGGCGGAATGCTGCAATGCTCTGATCCAGTATCTCTTTCCTATGTGCCACGAAAAGGAGGCGTGTCGGCTTTGGCCGCCTTGATTCTTGCAATCTAGCATAGTCGAATGCCGCTATCGCCGTCTTACCAGTGCCCGTTGCGGCCACGATCAGATTGCGGTACTGATTATGTATGGTGCGCTCGGCTTCAAGCTCATCAAGTATTTCCTGCTGATATGTATAAGGACGTATCTCGAACGTATATTTAGTGCTCTTGCTCTTATATTTCCTACCGGAAGCGCGTGCCAGCTCCTCACGCAGCCTGTCATTTTCCTCATCAGTACCCTGGAACGGAATGAACTCCTTCATATTCCAATAGGTCTCGAACGTTGCTCCTATCTTCTGAATGATCTCGGGACTGGCTTGCTGCGTCACCTTCACGTTCCACTCCATCCCCTCACATATAGCAGCATGTGAAAGGTTGGATGAACCTATATACGCAGTAGAGTATCCGCTCCTCCTATGAAATATATACGCCTTCGCATGAAGTCTTGTCTCCTTTACATTATACGATAACTTCACGCAGGTATTAGGCAAGAGCGATAGCTCCTCTACGGCTCTTGCCTCAGTTGCCCCCATATACGTAGTCGTTATGACCCTCAGCTTTCCCCCGCCTTCAGTAAACTCCCTAAGCACTGGACGAAGTATCGTAAAGCCAGACCATCGTATAAATGATACAAGAAGGTCAATCCTATCTGCAGATGCGGCCTCCTTACGAAGCTCTGACGCGATGAGTGGATCCTTCCTGCTATTGGTGAACAAGAACGGACGCGAGATGGATGTCTCGGGGCGAACGATATGCATATGTGATTTAGCAGCCGCCGCAGAGTTTTTGATAGGCAGTACCTCCGTTAAAAGTCTCCCCGGCTCATCGACCTCATCCTCCTGACCGATATCGGAGTCGCACATTAAGCGAACGATCTGATTCGCAAATTGTACCTCATTGTGCAGCCTGTCATCCTTCTCATCACCATCGGACATATCTTTAAGATACAGCTGTATAAGCTTCTGCAGGTATTCAGATAGATACCTTGCCGCTTCATCTGCATCCATACCCTCCACCACCGTAATAAGCTCGGGATTCTTCAATGCCTCAGCGATTTTTTTCGATACGACTTTTTCATATATGCCCTTTTCCATATCGCCACCTGCCAGCCTCTAGGATAGCTACCCCTTATTACGTCCCTATCGATAGGGTGCTTCGGATTTATGCACTATACGTTTCCATCTTCGCCGCGATTTCCGCCTCGCATGACTTCATGGCATCCAGCGTTTTCTGCATGAGCTCTGTAAGCTCCCAGCCGAGCATCTCAGCACCCTGCTTTATGATGTCACGGGAGCAGCCTGCTGCGAATCGCTTATCCTTGAATTTCTTCTTTACGCTCTTGAGCTCCATATCCTGGACGCTTTTAGATGGGCGCATGAGGGCTGCTGCACCGATGAGGCCTGTCAGTTCGTCTGCCGCGAAGAGCACCTTTTCCATCTGATGCTCCGGCTTTATATCTACGCATATACCATAGCCGTGCGAGCATATGGAATGTATCATATCATCGCCGACGCCGGCATTTTTGAGCAGGTCTGGTGCTTTCTTGCAATGCTCGTCCGGATAAAGCTCAAAATCGATATCATGCAGCAAACCTACGATGGCCCAGTACTCTGCGTCGTCACCGAAGCCCTCTTCCTGCGCGAACCACCGCATGACACCAGATACCGTCAGCCCGTGCTGTATATGAAATGGCTCCTTATTATATTTTTTCAGCAGTTCAAATGCCTCATCATATGAAATATTGCTCTTCATATTAGTTCCCCCAATTCATCGCAAAATCTACTACAATGAATCTATTACGTCTCTGCCAATGGAAATCCTGCAAACGTTTCATTAGTTACTACCCATATTTTTTCTCTTATGCTAAAATATATCCATGTTTCACGTGAAACATCTGAAATGGAGGAATCGTTATGCCGATATACAATGCACGGCTCACCGAGATAGATCCAAAGGAGACGCGTCGATACGCAGGCCTTGCAAAAGCCGCGGACTTCGATGAAAAGATGGTAACAGACGCATGCACGGATGCGCTGCTCCTCGCAGAGCCTAGAGGGATATGGCAAGAATACGAATATGACGAAAAAACGTGCACGGTAAAGTCTGACCCGCCGTTTCACATAGAGGGAGAAAAGATAGCCGCTCATCTGGCAGGCTGTGAACGCGTCGTAGTTCTCGCCTGCACCGTTGGCGACGGTATCGAGGATGAAGTCACGAAAGAATTCCGCGATGGCAAATACGTGCATTCTGTTCTTCTGGATGCCGCCGCAACGACGGCTGTCGAGCAGATTGCCGATATGATAGAGCTCGATGTGAAGCCGCGTGCAAAGGCAAAGGGCTACTCGATGAAATGGCGCTTCTCTCCCGGCTACGGCGACTGGCCGCTCGCGCAGCAGCCAGAGCTCATACGCGTAACGCACGCCGCCGAAATCGGTGTCGGCCTCTCAGATGCGCTCATGCTCGTACCCAGGAAATCCGTCACCGCCATCATCGGCCTGATACGTGAGCAAAGGCAAGATCACTCCCCGAACGGCTGTGCAGCCTGCACGAACTACGACTGCCCGATGAGGAACACGAAATAATAAAGAAAAGGAGATGCTATAACGGCACCTCCTTTTCTTTATTCTGCTCAATTCCTAGGTTCAGGCAAGAGCATCGTCGCTATAAACAACGCAGCGGCTATGCCTACTGTAAGCGTCATCAATGCACCGAGTCCGAAGCTGTCCGCGAACGCGCCGAGAGCCGGTACCACGAGGCCGCCGAGGCTCGACGATAGTCCGAGCGTGATGCCGGACGCGAAGCCCACGCTTTTAGCGAGATAGCTCTGCCCAAGCACTACGAACGACGAGTATGTACCGACGAGGAACAGGCTGAACGGTATCAGCATAGCGTATACGATCGTCATGCTGCCGCCCCATGCTATGACACCGAGCACGGGCACGACGAGAAGCGAGCCGATGCGAAGCGTCTTCACGTATCCGTAGCGGTCGGAGAAGCTGCCACCGATGAGCGTAGCCGCGATGCCTGCTAGACTGATAACCGTTAGCGTCATGCTGCCCGCCGCGGCGGATGCCCCAAGCACCCCGATACAGAACAGCGGCAGAAAACTTGACACCGTACGGAACACGGTCGAGCGGAAAAGTATGACGGCTGTAAGGCGAATGAAGGCTGGCCAATCGTTCACCAGCGTACCATCCTGCACCTCTGTGCTCTCATCTGATACATCTGATACAGGCTGCTCAGCCTGGCACCCCTTAGCACAGGCGATGAGCTTCGGCAGGAAAGCCATGTACGACAGCGCCAACACCATAGCCATCACAGCGTATACGGCGAGCCCCTTTAGGCCAAACGTCGTCACCAAGCCGACTACCAGCAACGGTCCCAAGCCGAACCCTGCATTACCACCGACAGAGAAAATGCTCATGCCGTGCCCCTTCTTCGTACCAGATACGGCATTCACGAGCTTTGCCGCCTCAGGATGGAATATCGAGCTTCCCACTGCCATCACCGCGATAAGTGCGAAGATCATCCAATAGCTTCCCGTAAATCCCGAAGCCGCAAAAGAGCCGCCTGACATAAGAATACCAAGCGGCATGAGCCACTCCTTGGAGCCGCGATCAGCGATATACCCCGTAAACGGCTGCATGATCGATGATGCAACGGCTGCCGCGAACATCAGCCCTCCGACAGCGGCATAATCAAAGCCGTACTCCGATACGAGAAACGGAAGCACAGCCGGTAGAGATCCCATATTTATATCAACAGCAAAATGACCTGCTCCCAGCAGGCACAAATATTTATCATTCATAATAACACCACTCACTGCTCAGGCAGGCAAGACATCCTCGCGCTTAAACGTCAGCAGTTCACAGTCAGATACACCATCAAACTGCCCTGCGAATCTGTCCGCCTGACGCGCTATTGCAGCCTCGAATATACTCCTCACGGTACGCGCGTTTGCGAATCCCTCAGGCGGATGATCTGCCAGTGCAGTGAAATGCTCCTCCAGCACCTTTTCTGCCTCTGGCTCCATCGACGAGCCGATCGAGCGGCACATACCGCGGAAAATCGCCATCAGCTCAGATGCACCGTAGTCATCGAAATGTATAAAATGCGTAAAGCGCGACCTCAGTCCTGGATTCGATGAAAGAAACTCTTCCATCTGATCCGTGTAGCCGGCAACGATGACCACCAAATCGTCCCTATGATCCTCCATAAGCTTCAGCAATGTATCAACAGCCTCCGCACCATAATCCTGCCCTGACTTTGCCGCCGTCAGCGCATACGCCTCATCTATGAACAGCACACCGCCAAACGCAGACTTTACGACGTCCTCCGTTTTCTTTGAGGTCTGACCCATATACTCTGCAACGAGCCCGGAGCGATCTGTCTCCACGAACGACCCCTTCGACAAAACGTCAAGATCACGGTAAATCCCCGCTATAAGTCGCGCTACGGTCGTCTTGCCCGTGCCCGGGTTGCCCATGAATACGAGATGGTTGGACATAGGCGATACAGACATGCCGCGCCGCTCGCGCTCCTTCGCCACACGTATGGACTGCACCAATAGACCCACTTCATGCTTCACGCGCGAAAGCCCTGTCAGTGAATAGAGCTTCTGCATATCCTTGGACTCTGCGCCTGGCGCATCGCTCGGAAAGGCGACCTCGAGACCTGCCGCCTGAAGCTCCGTCCGATACTCCATCAGCATGGACGAAAGCCCCATCATGAGGCTGTACGCGCCGCGCTTAGATGTCGCTATAAGCCGCCCCTCAGAAATCATCCACTCCATATAAAGCGATGAAAAACGGGCAGCCGTCTTCATAAACCTCGTGCCCGCATCTGGGCCTATGGTATGAAGGATGCCGATCACACGTGAAAAATACGTCGCAAAGCGTGGTATGGCAGGCGTATCACCACTATGGAACGACCGTATGAACTCCTCCTCAGAGGCATCGATGAGACGCGCCATCGGTACAGGCATATCTATAGAAAGAAGCACTGCCAGCTTCTTCAGCTGCTTATCGAGCTTTGCACCCATCTCGCGAAGTGCAGCATCATCCGCCCGTCCTGATGACTCAGCATCCTTCACGCGGGATTCATCAGGCTGCGCAGCATGCTTTTTATGTCGTCTAGCCGCATGACGTGCAGCCTTCAGCTGCTTTTTGGATAAGCTCATGTTCTTGCCTCCTCTCGATAGTCTACTGCCCGTTCTCCTGTGCGAGCACCAAAGCGGCGACCCCTTCTGCGTCCTCGCGCACGATCGTCGTCAGCTCTGCATCTGTCACCTCACTCAGGAGCATACGCGAAAGTCTGGATGCCTGCTTTGCCTTTATCCGTTCAAAGATATTCCTCACAGTTCTGCCATTCGCGAAGTTTGCTCCGCGTCCATTATACACCATGCGGAACTCTTCTGCCATAAATCCTAAAGCATCATCGGCGAGGTTCAAGCCCTCGCGGTCACACATCGCATGGAAAATCCCAGAAAGCTCATTTGCGTCATAGTCTGGGAAATGTATGAACCGCGTAAAGCGCGACCTCAGTCCTGGATTCGACTCTAAGAATTCATGCATCCTATCCGTATATCCTGCCGCGATGACGATGAATTTCCCACGGCGATCCTCCATCAGCTTCAAGAGCTCGCTCACGGCTTCGTGCCCATAATCCTGCGCGTCTTTGCCGTACGTCAGGGAATACGCCTCATCTATGAACAGCACGCCACCCATGGCAGCATCTACGACCTTTCGCACCTTGCCAGACGTCTCACCCACATAGCTTCCGACAAGACCGGACCTGTCCGTCTCGACAAACGTCCCCTCCGGCATGACGCCAAGGCTCTGATATATCTTTGCCAAGAGACGCGCAATCGTCGTCTTGCCTGTGCCGGGATTTCCCGTAAATACAAGGTGCAGCGGCTGCTCTATAGGAGACATGTGCCTTTTTTTGCGTTCCTGTGCCAAGGCCAGAAAATTGATGATCGTATGTACCTCTGATTTAACTGAAGAAAGCCCGATCAGAGCGTCAAGCTGTGCTATCAGCTCCTCTATAGGCACAGCCTCTTCCTTCACTGCCTTTGCCATGCTCGAAAGCTCTGGCGCGTTCTCACCTGATATATCCACGCTGCCCGCGGTATCGTCTACTGCCGCCGTATCCGTATCTGCCGCGGATGGCACGGCTTCACCATCATCTATAGCAGCCGTCACGGGGCGCATATACGCGATGAGCTCATCCTTTCGGTCCTCATAGTCCGTGTGCCTGAGCCTTATGCCGTGCGCAGCACAAAACTCACGCTGCGTATCAAGTGCCGCAATGAGCTGCAATAAGCCCTTAGAGCCGCGCTCCTTGCCTTCACCTAGTATCAGCGCGACGGCAGCTGCCTCCAGCACATCAAAGACCGGCATATATATAGGGCTCAGATCCGTACGTGTAGACATGCCACGCTGCTGCTCTGAAGCAAATGCAAATAACGCCATCAGTGTCGAGCCCTTCGGGCTCTTTGCGCCGAAGTAATTCGGCACATTGCCTGAGCGCAGCATCTCCGTCAGCATGCCGGGATAAACCGTCAGGAAATGACGCGGCCGCACGTCATCATTTATGATGTCCGATGCAAGCTGTGTCACGCGCCCATGCATGGCATAGGACAAGCTGCATAGCATAGAGACAAGCTCTTTCTGCAGCGACTTTTCTGGCTCTGCCGTACGCCCACCAGAAAGCGGCAGAAGTCCCTGATCCCATAGCATGGCGTCAAAGTCCCTGAATTTTTCCCAGCAGCTCCTAAGCTCCGCCCTGACTCTTGAGATATCATCCATTCAGTTCACCCAGTCTCTTCTCAGCCTCTGGAGTGCCTGCCATATCATACCACCAGCGCGCCTTCTCTGTACTCTTCTCAACGCCCTCTCCATGCTCATACATCTCACCGAGAGCAAATGCAGCCTCCGGCTCTGCCAGCTCTGCCGCCTGCCGCAGCCAATATATGGCACGCTCCGTGTCGCGCTTCACGCCAGCACCGTTGCGGCAACATATGCCGAGCCTGTACTGTGCCTTCGTGTTCCCTGCCTCTGCTGCAAGCGAATACCATTTTGCGGCACGCTTTGGCTCCTTCTTACGATGCCAGCCTGCAAGGCACATGTCTCCCACGGTCACCTGTGCTTCCGTATTGCCGTTCTCTGCTGCACGCATATACCAGTGTGCCGCTTCATTGCTGTCCCGATCGCGTCCGCGCCCATTACGGCACACATCAGCATATTCCAGCTGTGCCTGTGCATTTCCCGCTTTTGCGGCACGCTCGTACCATTTTGCGGCACGCTTATCATCACGCTCTGTGCCCTCACCACGCGCATAGGATACGGCAGCACGATAGCATGCCTCTACACTGCCGCACTCCGCCATTTCTTCCTACCACTCTACGAGCTTTCCACCAGAAGCCTTCACGGCATAGTCTCTAAGCAGTACCGTCTGTGCCTCGACGACGCCATCCTTCGCGGCACGCATCAGAAGTGCAACGCCAGTATCGATATTTTTCGGCACAGACACACCGGCACAGTAGAAGCAGCCCAGGCGATACTCTGCCTCTGGCTCGCCACCTGCCGCCGCCTTCTCATACCAGCGCCTTGCCGCCATCATATCCCGCGCAACGCCAACGCCCGCCTCATAAAGGCGCCCGAGTCCCGTCGCCGCAGGAACACTGCCATGTGAATCCGCACGCATATAGAACATGTGCGCGATATGTCCATCTGCCGAAACGCCATCTCCCGTCTCATACCGCCGTCCCAGCGTATACTCCGCACCAGAGCATCCAAACTCCGCCAAAGACTCCAGCAGTCCATCATTTGCGGCAGCGCGCTCATAGAAGTCATCCGCCTCCATCGCTTTTTCAAGCTTCTTTGCCGCGATCTCTGCCTTATCGCACCAGGCATCGACACTCTGCCAGCTATCCATCATCGCACACACCTCCTATCATATATAAAATACATCCGTAGTCCGTTAAATCATACCACAAACAGGCTTTTTTATCAATCAAAAGCTTCCTCCCCACGCCTAAAGGCATGGGCATCCACGCCGTAAGAACGATAAATGCCAGCAAGTCACGCATGCAACGATAGCAGCAAAAATGCCGCAACGCATCGTATGACGCATTACGGCATATTTCTCTGCTATATTCAGTCCAAAGATCAGCGATGTGACAAATCGTAAAGCTTCGTCGCCTGCTCCGCAAGTCCCGTAAGACGATTCGCAGACTCCTCTATGGCCTTCGCCTGTTGATTTGCGATATTGGCAGTCGTTTCACCCTTTTGTACCGCCTCTTCAACGGCCTGGCTGATCTTCGTCGTAAACTCAAGCACCTTATCTACGGCATCATTCGAGTTATCGGCAAGCTTGCCGATTTCCTCAGAAACCACGGCAAAGCCTGCTCCTGCTGTACCAGCACGAGCCGCCTCTATAGACGCATTGAGTCCCAAAAGCCTCGTCTGCTTTGCGATATTGCGTATCAAGCTCGTGAACTCATCGATCTTGGACGAAACGTCCGCTATCCCGCTAATAACCTCAGACAGTTCCTTCTGGTTGTCGCCGGTATCATTAGCCGACGCCGCGAGCTGCTGCATAGCGGCAGAGACCTGGCTCGTCGTATCACGGATCTCCTCGGAAAGCTCTCTGAGCACGCTGCGGTACTCCGCGACCTCACTAAGCGTATTGGCCATCAGGTAGAGCACGTTCGCTGCCGCCTCGATACGCTCCCTCGGTACAGGCGTGATCTTCCGTGCGGCATTCACATAGCCGTCAGGGTCTACACCGATCTCAGCGGCATACTGCCTCATCTTAGCCTCATCGATAGGCTCTGTCAGCACCTGTCCGCCAATGATGGAGCCTACCTGCTTGCCATCGACCATAACAGGCACCGCGAAGTCTGTCAGCCCCACATGACATGGATAAACCGCCGGCCTTCCAGTATTCGCAGCCGTCGTACCGCCCCTGGAATCGCACTGCTCACAACGAGCACAGGCCTTTTTGCTGCGCTATCTATTGAAATCCATACAAAAATCTGTGAAGCAGGATGGATCTGTCACAGGGGTACCATCTACCTCAGTACTTATCGATGCCACGCCAACGGCTTTAGCGAAATTATCCTGAAATTTCTGGAGAAAGCTTTTATCGAATACATCCAGCATCTTCAATTCTTTCGTGTCATTCTCACTCATGATTTTCCCTCCACGAAAGATCAGCGTGCCACATCCTTGCAGATTCGTACAGGAAAGTGCCTGCCGATTATGTCTTATTTATTATGAGCGAGATCATAAAGCGCAGAAGCCGTCTCCGCAAGGCCTGTAAGGTGCTGTGCGGTCTCCTCTATCGCCTGTGACTGCTGATCAACGATGTCAGCTGTCCTCTCGCCCTTCTGGACTGCATCATTCACGGCCTCGCCGATCCTGCCGGTGAAGCTCTGAATCTTATCTACAGCGTCATTCGAGTTGTTTGCAAGCTTTCCGATCTCATCGGAAACGACAGCGAATCCCGCACCTGCCGCACCTGCACGCGCAGCCTCAATAGACGCATTGAGCCCCAGGAGTCTCGTCTGCTTTGCAATGTTGCGCACAAGGCTCGTGAAATCATCAATCTTATCAGAAATCTCAGCCACGCCCTGTATGCCCTTAGACAGCTGCTGCTGATTTGAATCAACATCGCGTGCGGACGCTGCGAGCTCCTGCATAGATGCCGACACATGATTGATCGTATCGCTGATCGTCTTAGACATATGGCACAGGCGATACTGCATATACCCAAGCTTTGCAAGCTCGCCGATAGCCAGTGCAAACGCTTCAGCTGCTTCCTCTGCCTGACGCTCCGTACCTGGCATCTCACCGAACACAGAGCCGAGCTGTACTCCATCGAGCATCACGGGAGCCTCAAATGCAACACGTCCCTGGCCGTCTGATTTCACCGTTGAGCTCTTCGAGCCGCTAGGACGCTTGGATGTGAAGCCGCTCCAATCTGTCGGGCGCGTAACAGCACTGCCATTAGTGCTAACGATAGCAACAGACATACCGCCTGACCGTGCGAGGCTATCCTGGAACCTCTGCATGAAATCCATATCAAACAATTCTCTTGGCTCAAGCTCCTCTAGTTTCTTCTCTTCAGCCATGTTTTTTCCTCCCCTATATCATAAACCAATATCTACGCCCTGCCACTATATGCTTATAGAGCTATCAGGAACCTTCATGTATCATATTCTAAAATTCTATTTTATTGGCAGAAATCCTGCTTATTTTTGATAAAACGATGGCGTTTTTATCGGTGCTCTCGAAAATCATTCAGTCATCTATATCATCGCCATCGAAGCCTGCCCCGTCATCCCAATGATGATTCCAACCATCATCCGGACTGTCGTCATAGCCGTCATTCTCATCGATCTCGTCATCGACATCATCGTCGAGAGCGGCAATCCTGCGCCTGAGGTCCTCATCTATCTGTGCATCTGGGATGTAGGTGAGCCCATCACTTACGACCTCGTTCGGCTGATCGGTCTGTGCGGCAGCGCTATCGTCCTCTGCACTATCATCAGTAAGACGCGCCTCCGCGGTATCCCTGCCAAAAAAGCCATCTATCATCTTCCAGCCGACAACGAAGGCCAACGCCTTCTGCCACCATGGCATACCTGAATGATCTGAGCTCTCGGCTACCATCCGCGAAGCTTCCTCTTTCTTTTCCATATACATTCCCCCAAAGTTCCGATTATATTATACTCCGCGTTGCATGAAGTTTTCAATTATTTTCAAACAATAGTCCTGCTTCGCTTGCACTCAGCAAGAAAACCGTACACAATTCTTGCATCCGGTTTTCTAGGCTTCCTGCTTCGCTTCGCTTGCACTCAGCAAGAAAACCGTATAAACTTACAACATAAAAACTCTTTTAATGTGAGGAAGAAGAAGGGGCTATATATGGATTTTCTGCCAATGGACGGGCTTATGCTCATGTTTTTGCTCGTTATGGGATTCTTGGCGGCATTTATCGATGCCTGTGTGGGAGGCGGCGGGCTCATCTCTATACCGGCATTTATGTGCACAGGGCTGCCGCCGCTTACTGTGCTCGGTACGAACAAGGTCGCGTCGGTCATGGGGGCATTTACGAGCTTCACGACGTTCATACGCAATGGGAAGGTGGATGTGCCGCTCATACGCAGGCTTTTCGGGCTGTCATTTGCCGGCTCTGCACTCGGTGTATTCGCCGTACAGATGGTGCCTAGCGGCTTCCTGCGCCCGCTCATCGTCGTGCTGCTCGTGCTTGTCGCCATCTATACCGTACTGAAGAAGGACTGGGGCACCGAAAACCATTATCATGGCCTCACGAAACGCATGCTCATCCTCAGTATGTGTGCAGCATTCACACTAGGCTTCTACGATGGCTTTTTCGGCCCTGGCACGGGATCATTCCTGATGTTCGCATTCCTGACCATAGGATTCGATTTTATTGGTGCAGCAGCCAACGCCCGTGCGCTGAACTTTGCCAGCAACATTGCCGCCGCGATCTTCTTCACTTACTCTGGGCTCGTGGACTTTGGCTACGCTATTCCCACGGGGCTTTCGATGATAGCAGGTGCACGGACGGGGGCACGTTTCGCGATCAGTCACGGCACGTCATTCGTTAAGCCGCTGTTCCTCACGGTGACCGCTGTGATGATCGGAAAGCAAGTGATAGAGCTCCTCCACTGAGAAAAAAGCTGCAGACGGCGGATCTACCGTTGCTGCAGCCATTTTGCGCCCATAGGGCGATTCACCCTACGTTTTCCAACATCTCGACTGCATGCCTTATGCAGTCATCACATGAGCACAAGAGCCTTCCCGTATCTATGCCCTTCAGGTCGCGGCACCTCATCGCGCCGCAGCTTTCGCTAAATGCTTCAGACATCTGCTTTGACAGGACGGTGGTAGGCACACCAGACTCATTCATCATGCCGGCAGCCATCACCGCGCCGATCAATGCACCGCACGTCGCATTCATATTGCCCATGCCAGCGGCGAATCCTGAGCCCAGTGCCTTCAGCTTTTCCGCTGGTATGTCCATCTTATCCTCAAACGCCATGAGTACGGACTGCGCGCAGTTGCACCCATGATGCTTGTTATATACTGCCATCTCTCTGCGGGTCATCATATTCCCTCCATATGATCTTATTTCCCGAAGCGGCGCACGCAATCCATATACGTACGCGCGAGTCCCTCTGCGAGCCCTACCTCTGGAGCCCAGCCGAGCGCCTCGCGTAGTTTTTTATTCGACAGCACAGAACGATATATGTCCCCCTTGCGTGCCGGTCCATAGTCTGGCTGTACCGCACGTCCTGCGGCATTTGCCAAATGCTTCACGACATCTTTTAGCGGCGTCTCTGTCTCCGTCGATACGTTATAGATCGTATTAGCACGCTCTGCCGATGTGAGCAGTGCCGATACGACGGCGCGCGCGACATCACCCGCATAGATGAAGTCCCTCGTCTGACCGCCATCGCCAAAGATGGTTATGTCGTTTTCCTTTGCCAGTGCCTTCGCAAAAATGCTGATGACACCGCCCTCGCCGCCGGCGCCCTGACGCTCTCCATAGACGTTCGCAAAGCGGAGCACGATATAAGACAGTCCGAACAGCTCGTGATACATCGAAAGATATCCTTCGGTCGTCACCTTGGACAACGCATAAAACGATTTAGGGCGTGGCTCCATATCCTCCCTGAGGGGCAGCTTTTCCGCTGGGACGTCGCCATACGCCGCCGCTGTCGATGAAAAGACGATACGCTTCACACCGGATTTACGCGATGCCTCCAGCACATTCACCGCGCCACGTATATTCACATCCATATCCAGCACCGGATCTTTTATTGACGAGTCGACCATCGTTTGTGCTGCAAGGTGTACGACCATATCAGGACGTTCCTCCATGAAAAGATCCAGCAGTGTATGCGATGAGGCAAGCTCTCCAGAGCGCACATCACCGACGATCAGCCGCACATCATCAGGCAGGTTTTCGCGAAGCCCCGTCGAGAGATTGTCCAGCACCACCGTTTCTATACCGCGTGCAATCAATTCGCGGACCAAATGAGACCCGATGAATCCTGCACCGCCCGTAACAAGTACCTTCATTTTGCACATCTCCATCTACATTTTTTTACATTATATGTGGTTTCAGCATTTTTTTCAACTGCCTGACACCCCATAGCTTTTTGACAGTGAATTCTTGATTCGATAAAATTTTTCGATTTAAACAATATAAAATAGGACATTTTACATTGACTTTTAATTAAATTCGTATTAGACTAAAAACTAGACAAAATGAACAAAAGTGGTTTTACAAAATGTAAATTTTCTCTTCGTTCTACGTCCGTTACGAACAAAGTAATTTAATTGAAGGGAAGTAACTGATTTGAGAAACCACAAACATCTGAAAGCCCTGCCGCTGGCTGTCGCGGCCATGATGCTCATGGGAAGTGGCGTGGAGGCCGCTTCTACGAGCGCACCATCGCCAACAGACAAGCCTTCGACAGAGCTCGCAGGAAGTGCAGCACAGTCCGCAGGGCGTGCAGGCCAGACGAGCGTCAGCCTCGACTCTCATCACCCATCTGCAGCAATCGCAGATGTATCGGTAAGCGGCACGAGCCGCCTCGATAAGGAGCATCTCCTTGAGCTTCTACCAGAGCTGAAGAAAGATCATGCCGACATCAAGAAGCTTTCACGCCAGATACAGCTCATAAATGATACTGGCTCCATAAAGCTTCATACCCGTTTCCGCCCGGCAGCGGATGGACGCTACAACGTCATCATCGATGCAGAGGACGTACAGCGCAGCTTCTTCGGGCTCGGCATCGCAAACAGCGGCAATGTCTACACCGGCAACTGGCGTACGACGGCAAGCTGGATAAAGACCGGTGCAGGACGCGGTGCCGACACATTCGGTGCTGCATATGTGACATCCCCGTCTGGCGGTCACCTCAGCGATGTGAAGCAGGCAGCGATCTCATATCGCGCCGTCCTTCCTAAGTCCGCCGATACATTGACATTTACGGCAAGCTGGTCAGATGTCACGCTCGATATGGATCAGGCAAGCCTGGCAGGACTTGATATCAATGCAGGTGGGCGCGGTACGGCTGCAGGGCTGCACTACCGTCACAATTTCTCATACACGAGCCGCAACAAGGATTTCCTCGATATCGGCTACGATCACAAGCACACGAGCGATGACCAGAGCATCAACTTTGCCGGCGTCATGCTCCCTGTGAATAACACTACATACGATGTAGACCTCCTGAGCATAGGCTATACGCATATGGAGCGCACACCTGAGTTCGCGCTGACATATGGGCTGGGCTACACTCAGAACATGGACGCAAAGGGCACGGGCTACAAGGATGTCGGCAGCTATGACAGCAGCTTCAAATATTGGAGCTTCCATGCGGCATGTCAGTACAGAACCGCACATGATTGGGTCTTCGGGCTTCGCGGCAACGCACAGGCAACAGAGGACAGCATACTCCCCGTTGAGCAGTTCGGCGCTGGCGGCATGTACAGCGTGCGCGGATTTGACGAGCGTATCATCAGCGGCGACGGCGGTGCATCCGGCAGCTTCGAGATCTATACGCCTGAGATTGCCAAGAACCAGCGTCTCATCTTCTTTGCCGACGCGGGCTGGATACACAACAACAGCAGCAGCGCATATGACAAGAATGTCAGCCTCGGCTCTGCAGGTGTCGGCTATCGCTGGATAGATAGTGAAGGCGGCATGGCACTCAGCGTTGACTACGCAGTGCCGACAAACGACCTTCCGCATGAGTACACCGCAGATCGCGGTCACAAACGCTGGAATATGTCGCTCAACATGAGCTTCTGATGATGCCTGAAACGTATATGACGATCACATGTGACGGGGGTAAATATCATGGAAAAAAATAGATTTGGGAAGCATCTCGGCACAAAGGCACTCACGGCTGCCATCTGCCTCGCGCTTAGCGCATCTACCGCGTTTGCAATGCCTACAGGCGGCACCATCGCACAGGGCACCGTCAGCGGCTTGACCGGCGGCACGGTGGCTAGCGGCGGCACGCTCACGCCTAATGGCGCATCCATCATAAACTGGGAAGCCTTCTCCATCGGCAAAGGCGAGACGCTAAACGTCAACACGGCAAACGGCGCACTCCTGAACAGGGTAACGGGCAAGGATATATCGTCGCTCGCCGGCGTGCTGAAGCAGACCGGCAAAAACCCACTGCTTCTCGTGAACCCGAACGGTATCACCGTTATGGGCACGGCAGAGATCAATACAGCGAATCTCATCCTCTCCACGCTCTCGGTAACAGATGACGATTTCCTGAGCTTCGCCACAGGCAAAGGCAACCTGAACTTTGCTGAAGACATCCAGAAGGACGATAACGGACTAGAGGTGCAAGGTAAAGGCATCACTGTAGAAACTGGTGCAAAGATCAATGTCAACGACCTGCTCATCATGGCGGGTGGCAGCGTTGACGTCGCAGACGGCGTGACATTCGAGGCAACACCTGGCTCAAACATCACACTGGAAGCAGGCCGCGCAATCTCTCATTACAAGGATTCAAACCTCGTATCATTGGAAGCCCTATCGCAGACCAAGCTTACGAATAAAAAGACTAAGGAAGTCACCCGCAATGCCATTGAGAACGAAGTCAATATCGGCAAAGCTGAGATCAAAGCCGCCGATGCTGATGTCGCCCTCATAGGTGCCTCGACCTCATTAAAGGGAAGTACAGTATCTGCTAAGAACCTCTCGATGGTTTCTGCAAGCAAGCTCGATATGAAGAATAACACGCTTTCTGCACCTATGGCCTCATATAAGTCCAGCATACTGGCTAGCGATGTCACCATCAACGGTGGTTCTTTGCTGCTTGCGGGCGGTGCCACCACATCCACGAATCTCTATAATACAGACTCGAAAGCCTATGAAGGCCATTCCAATATCACATTATCAGGCAAGGCACCTGCCTACTTCCTGGGCGGCAAAGAAATGAAATTTACGCTTGACGGCAAGGGGTTCGTCAGCTCCGCGGATATTGATGCCAACGACGATTCCGGATCAAGGATCTATGACACGACCATCAGTGGCGATGCGGGTAGGATTATCATCGCAGGTGGTTCCTCGCTGCTACAAAACTCAGACATATCCACCAAGGGTAATGATGTCTACATGGCTGCAGGGCACAGCCTCAGCATCTCAAATGACCCGGCTGTGCCTGTGCTTGCCACGACCGCTTCATATGGAACTAAGAAGATTTCATATAACTGGCTCACAGTGAAGGATTCAACTATCGGTACAGCTGCTGCGCCTGTCGGGTCTGTCGTGCTCCAGGGCGGCACGGTGCAGGTTGGCGGCAGCATATCCGCCGATAACGTCATCGCGGCCGCAGGAAATACGGCAGCGAACCACAACGGCACGGTCCAGGTCAGCCCGACCACGAGCAACACCGTAAATATCGGCATTGCCGAAAAGCCTGCCAGCGAAAAGAAGGCCGCAGTACCAGCCGTTTCGGCAACGATCACTGTCGGCAACAGCGCCATCATCGCGGGTGGCAAGATTGACGTCAGCAATAGCAGCGCGGTGCAGGGAGCTGCGGGCAAGTCCGCGCGTCTCATCGCAAAGACAGGCGCAGATCTCCGCTTCACGGACACCGCTGACCTCTCAAAGACGACACTCTCCGCATACGGTCATACGGATGATATGACGACGAACGTCGACAGCACATCAAAGGCCGCATGGACGGATACGAAGTCATCTGCAGAGGCTGGTCCTGCCATTACTGACGTTACAAAGCCCGACACTGGCAAGAAGGACGACACCACTAAGCCTGACACTGGCAAGAAGGACGACACCACGAAGCCTGACACTGGCAAGAAAGACGACACTACAAAGCCCGACACCGGCAAGAAGGACGATACCACTAAGCCCGACACCGGCAAGAAGGACGATACCACTAAGCCTGACACTGGCAAGAAGGACGATACCAAAAAGCCTGATACTGGCAAGAAGGACGATACGACCACTAAGCCATCCGGCAAGTTCATACCAGAGGGTCTGAATAAATCCGATAAGGCAATCGCTGATAAGGGTGCGAGCCGCACGCTGATCGCTTTCAAGGATGCTAAGGACAGCCATGCACGCCAAAGCGCCATACGCCAGATTGTACAGGACTTCAACCGTTCAGGCCTTTCAAAGCGTGAGCAGTCCGCAGCTGTCATCGGGGTCATGGATGCTATCGATGAAGCAAAGGCAGCAGGCAAGCTGACCGCAGATGAGGCTGCGACCATGAAGGCAAACGCTGCAAGCGATCTTTCCGTCGCTCAGGAGACCACGGAAGCAACGGATAACACCACAGCTACAAAGACTCAGGAGCAGCACCAGGCAAATACCGCCGCAGCAACGACAACAGTATCTAAAGCGGAAACGGATCCTGTAACTGTCGAATAATAGCAGCTATTACTTTCCCTTCAATAAAAAACAAGGCAATGTGTTTCACGTGAAACACATTGCCTTGTTGCTTTTCTATCACCTGTACTC
>OMZT01000105.1 GCA_900315615.1 uncultured Veillonellaceae bacterium
AAATGCCGGTCGGAATTGTTAATCAAAAAATCAAAAGCCAGCATAGCATCAATCTGGCTACGGTTTTCTGTAACACCAACAGTATTCGTGGCTCTCAAAAATCCGGCATTTGTCGAAACTATCTGCAAGATTTTTTATCTGCATAGGGAAGACAATCGATGTTTTCAAAAAGAAAACCCGCACTGCTGCGGGTAAGAAATGATCATATCATGTTAGTGCTGCAATCAGTATCAGATGATCTTTTCACCGTGATATGTTTCACCACCGATTTCAGGGCATACTCCATAGCCTATCGCCCATTCGCATTTGTATTTTATTGCTTGTGCATGGATGCTGTCCATACGGTCGATGGTCTTTATCACCTTGCCCGGGACGCCTACGACGAGGGAGTTCGGAGGAATGACAGCGTTTTCCTTCACGAGGGCACCAGCTGCGATGATAGAGCCTGAACCAATCTTGGCACCGGTGAGGACTGTCGCGTTCATGCCGACGAGTACATGATCTGCTATCTCACATCCATGCACAACAGCTCCGTGACCTATGGTGACATATTTACCTATGATACATGGATTCTCATCGGCAACGTGAAGGCATGCCAGATCCTGTACATTTGAGCATTCTCCAACCGATATATAATTCACATCGCCGCGTGCCACTGCGCCCGGCCATATGCTTGCATACTTCGCTATGCGGACGTCGCCTGCCAGAAAAGTGTTTGGGGCAACAAATGCTTCTTTGTCAATCTTGGGCTCTATACCCTTGAAACTGCGACTTGAAAGAGTATACATCTGATGACTTCCTTTCGTATGATCGATATAAGCTGGATATGTACCGCCGTGCTTTTTGCATGAGAGCATATGCCAGCGGATTAATACACTTATATTTTATCAGATGTGCATAATGAATGGAAGCTGCATATGATATTTTATCTGACGAGGTTGACGGAATTCGGTGATACAGGTATACTAAAAAGATGTATGGATTAAAATGCAGAAGATATTTCTAGTGATAAATGGATATGACGTTTCTTGCGGCGTATCCTTATAGGAGGCAGATTTTCTTGGAAGAAAAAAGGGTACGTACGCGTTTTGCACCCAGTCCGACGGGCTATATGCACATCGGAAATCTCAGAACGGCTTTATATGCCTATTTGTTTGCAAAGGCAAATGATGGCGATTTTATACTTCGCATAGAGGATACAGATCGCACGCGCTATGTTGCAGATGCAGTTGACTTCATAAAGAATACATTGAAGGCAGCACATATCATCCCAGATGAGGGACCAGGATATGGTGGAGATTATGGTCCATATGTGCAGAGTGAGCGCAAGGACGTTTACCTGAAGTATGCGAATGAACTCATCGAAAAGGGATACGCATACCGCTGCTTCTGTGACCCAAAATCGGATGAGACACACGGGAAGTTTGGCGGTTATCCTGGTACGTGCCGTGACCTTCCAAAAGAGACGATAGAGAAGAATCTTGCGGAGGGCAAGCCTTTCGTAATACGTCAGAAGATGCCGAAGGATGGCTCTACGACATTCCATGACATGCTGCATGGAAATATCACGATAGACAATGACACGCTCGAGGATCAGGTCCTCATAAAGCGCGATGGCATGCCTACATATAATTTCGCACATGTGGTAGACGATCATCTGATGAAAGTAACGCACGTCATTAGGGGCGCGGAGTTCATAACGTCTACACCTAAGCATGTACTGCTCTATAAGGGCTTCGGCTGGGAGACCCCAGCTTTTATCCATTTGCCTGCAGTCATGGGTAAGGGTGAAGATGGCTCTGTATCCAAGCTTTCGAAGCGTCATGGTGCGACCAGCTTCAACGAGCTCGTCGAGATGGGCTATCTGCCAGAGGCTGTGACCAATTACGTGGCTCTGCTCGGATGGAGTCCTAAATCCAACCAGGAGATATTCACGATGGAGGAGATGGAAAAGAGCTTCTCACTTGATGGCCTTTCCAAATCACCGGCAATCTTTGATTATAATAAACTCGACTGGATGAATGGCGAGTATTTCAAGAAGATGGATCCAAGGGAATTTGCTTCTGAGTCACGCGGATTCGCAGGTGATCTGCCAGAGAATATCGCATCTAAATGGGATTATCTGGCTGGTGTATTGCAGTCTCGTATCAGCCGTTATGACGAGATTCCAGATCAGATACATTTCTTTATGGCTATGCCGGCCTTTGATGCAGAGCTATATCGCAATAAGCGCAATAAAGTCACGCCAGAAAAGTCGGCGGACATATTGCCTGAGGCGATAGAAGGCCTGTCAGATATCGATGACTGGACGCCGGATGGCATTAACGCAAAGCTCGCAGAGCTCGTCGAAAAGACCGGTCTCAAGAAGGGACTTTTGATGTGGCCGATACGTATTGCAGCATCGGGACAGAAGGTGACACCAGGTGGAGTCACGGAGATCCTTTATGTGCTTGGCAAGGATGAGTCTATTTCCAGGCTGAAAGCAAGCCTGGAAAGCCTTCGCGGATATCTGAGCGAAAATAACTAAAAAAATATAAAAAACCTAAAAAAACTATTGACATATTACTGAGAAACGTGTATAGTTATACGTGTTGACGCGGAAAACACCGCAGAACACGTAAAGGATGGCTCCTTCGTCAAGTGGTTAAGACACCGCCCTCTCACGGCGGGTTCGTGAGTTCGAATCTCACAGGAGTCACCATTGAAATGACAGACCGGAATGATGTTCCGGTCTTTTTTGTTGCCAGTATATAACCTGCCGTTATCTGTTAAACTTGTCAATTGGTTCTGTTTGCGATATAATGATTACATATTGGTATAGAAACTATATCTTCGATGAATAGGAAGCGATAAAATAATGGAGATAAAAGATATGCAAGCATTCTATGCGATCGTTCAGGAGGGGAACATCAGCCATGCGGCCGAGCGCCTGGGAATAGCTCAGCCCGCACTGTCAAGGCAGATGAAACGACTTGAAGGATCGCTTGGGGTGTCTCTTTTTGAACGAGGCAGTCGCCGTATAAAGCTTACCGAAGCGGGCAGGCTCCTTTCGTCGCGCGTAGAACATATCCTGGGACTCGTGGATGGCACGGTTCGCGAAATCACCGATATCGGTGAAGGTGTGGCAGGGACGCTTAGGATTGGGACGATCACGACGTCAGGTGCCAAGGTCCTTCCTGGATTAATAGAGAAGTTTCGAGGGCTATATCCGCGTGTGATGTTCCAGATATGGGAGAGCGAAGGAGCCAGGGTGATGGAGCTCGTGGATAACCGCGTCGTAGAGATAGCTGTCACGCGTACGCAGGCAGACCCTGGACTATATGACTCGATAATCCTACCAAATGAGCCGCTTGTACTGATCATGCGCAAAAATGATCAGATCGGGAGCGATCCGGATACGATAAGGCTTTCTGAGCTGAAAGACAAGCCGATGATCATACCTTTGAGGTGGAGACCCGTATTCATGGCGAATTGCAAGAAGCAGGGGTTTGAGCCAGATGTCATATGCATTAGTGATAGCATAGTGCAGGATATACTGCTGACGAAGCGTGGTGTTGGATATTCACTCGTTCCGGTATCCGCTGAGAGCCTGCTTACAGAGGGGGATCTCATGTCCAAGAAACTCATCGATCCAGAGATTTCGACGCATACGGTTATAGCATGGAGGAATAACAGGACATTATCATCGGCGGCAGAGCATTTCCTGAAGCTGCTTCGGGAGATATATGCTGATGAAATCGCCAAGTGATGAACATTTGAGACCAGTCATATTTTTATTAGAATAGTTTTATGGCGTTGCAATAATATTTTAAGCTTTGTATCATCGAAAAATTTTATTGCAGCGCCTTATCTATGTAAATTTTCATGTTGGTGTTATATCCTTATATAAGTTGAGAAGGAATTTCTATATATATGTGTTATCATGTATAATGGAGGAATAGAATATGGCTGAGCATTCAAAAATACTGATCGTAGACGATGAGAGACGCATCGCCCGCTTCCTTCAGATGGAATTGGAACATGAAGGGTATGTAGCCGAGACAGAGGGCAATGGCCGTAAGGCTTTGGAGCGTATACTTAGCGGCGATTATGAGCTGGTGCTGCTTGACGTTATGCTGCCGGATATGGATGGTATGACGATCTGTCGCAAGGTACGTGAAAAGAGCGATGTGCCTATCATCATGCTTACTGCAAAGGATGAGATAGAAGACAAGGTATCTGGCCTTGATATTGGTGCAGATGACTATGTGACAAAGCCGTTCGCGATAGAGGAGGTCATGGCACGCATCCGTGCGGTGCTGCGCTCACATGAAAAAGAGGAACCGTCAGAGGGCGAGAAGCTCATCGTGAGGAACCTTACGATGTATCCGAGTCGCTTCGAGGTAACGTACAAGGACGATCAGCTGCAGCTCACGAAGAAGGAGTTCCTCCTTCTTGAATATCTTATGCGCAATAAGCGCAATGTGCTTACTCGTGAGCAGATACTGCAGGAAGTATGGGGATACGATTATATCGGTGATACGAATGTCGTTGATGTATATATCAGGTATCTTCGCGCCAAGATTGATGATAAATATAACGATAAATTCATATATACGGTGCGTGGGGTAGGATATGTCATTAAAGAATAAGCTCCACATGGTGAGAATTACGCGCATGTTTACACATATGCGTCTTTCTGTCCGCCTTACGATTGCTTATGGTGCCGTTATGGCGATAGTCATTGTATTCATCGTGTTCCTGACCGCTGGCGGCGTCTATTATATGATGTATCATCAGGCAGAGGTCGAAATGGGTGCTACCATGAGACATGTCGTGCAGCTGATCGATCGTGATGGCAATACGACGGTTATTGGGAAGATACCGCCTGCGGCAGAAGAACATGGCTCTGATCCGAAACTGCCACATGTGCGTATACTGAATAAAGTCCCTATCGATAGTATAATGCCATCGGATACGGATGCTTTGCCGATGCCGATGCAGGCGGCGAGACAGTCCGTGCAGGATCAGACCGGTGTACAGGGGGATGGCACACCAGATGATGTGACGAAGGTCGATCCTACCAGCGTCTTGATGCCGGGCGTGATCCTTCGCGTGACTGATGCATTGGGAAATGTGGTATACGAGACGGATCATTACTATCCATCGATTGAGCGCGTCGAGAGTAATATATCTTCGAGGCAGCCACTTTTTGCAAAGCGTGGCGGACTGACGATATCAAGCGTACATAATATGGATATCGCATATCGTACACTGGATATCGAATATGACGGTGAACGCTATACACTGCATTTTTTCCGTACGATAACGGCAGAGAAGAGATTCATGGAATCTATGGAGAACTGGCTCCTCGTCATAACCTTATTGGCACTCGCCATCTCCCTTGTCACCGGATACTTCGTGAGCTTGAGGATGCTCAGACCGATACGTACGGTAACAAAAGCAGCACGCGATATAGAGATATCGAATCTCGGACAGCGCATAGACGTACCACCAGTCAAGGATGAGCTGACTGAGCTGATCAAGACCTTCAATATGATGCTTGATCGTATCCAGATAGGCTTCGAGCAGCAGAAGCGGTTCGTATCGGATGCCTCACATGAGCTGAGGACGCCAATCACGGTGATACGCGGGTATTCGGATCTCCTTTCGAGGTGGGGGCGCAGTGACCCGGAGGTGCTGGATGAAGGCATAGCATCTATACGTTCAGAGGCTGAGGATATGCAGCATCTAATAGAAAGGCTGCTTTTCCTGGCACGTGCCGACCAGAAACGACAGGTTCTCCATAAGGAACTGATCGATATGAATGAGGTCGTAGGTGATGTAGCTCGGAAGATGAAACTGATTGCTAAGCAGGAAGTCACGTTGCTGAAGAATGACCATGGCATGGTCGTCGCGGATTCCGCTACGATGCGTGAGATGCTGCGGATTTTCCTTGAGAATGCGATGAAGTATACCCCAGAGTCGGGGCATATTACGATATCGTCCATTGCCGCAAAGGATGGCAGCAGCCTTGAGATACGAATATCAGATGATGGCATAGGCATCGCGAAGGATAATCAAAAAAAGATATTCGAGCGTTTCTTCCGTGTTGATAGCTCAAGGGTGAAGACGAATAGCGAGAAGAAATCATCAGGCGGTACGGGCTTGGGTCTATCGATCGCAAAGTGGATCGCGGATCAGCATAGTATAGATATAGGTGTCGACAGCGATCTCGGCAAAGGGACTACGTTCATACTCACAGTGCCTATGAGTAACTGAGAAAAAGGACTTTTGTAGACAAAATCTGCAAAAGTCCTTTTTTGATGGACTTTTTTTTCAGAATATGCTAAACTATACCATGGTTTTGGGTTAGAGATACCTTGAAATACTACATCAGTTCATACAAGGTATCAATCTCCAAGGGGGTATGGATATGGCAGAAGAAGCCAAGAAGAAGGATCCACTTTCTAAGCTCGGATTGTGGATCATTGCGGCGACCGTGCTCGGTGCAGTCGTCGGATTAGTGATGGGCAAGCCGGCACATATGTTTGCACCGGTTGGGAATCTGTTCATGCAGCTCATCAAGATGGTTATCGTCCCACTGGTGTTTTTCTCACTGGTCGGCGGTGCAGCAGCACTCGGCAGATCCCGTAGTGCAGGAAAGATAGGCGTAGTGACATTCGTCTACTACGGAGTGACCACAGCAGTGGCCGTTATGCTCGGACTGTTTTTCGCGGAGGTATTTCAGCCGGGCGCGGGCATCAATATGGAGTCACTTGCAGATGCAGCCGTTGATGTTGGAGACCTTTCTGACAAGGCGGCTATGCCTGGATTTTGGGCTACAGTGACGGGATTTGTACCGGCAAATCCATTCAAGGCACTTGTCGATGGCAACATCCTTCAGATTATCACGTTTGCATTGTTCCTTGGCTTCTCTGTGTCAATGATGCCAGGGGAGAAGAAGGATTTCCTGCTGAAGTTCTTTGATTACTGTACAGAGGCTTTCCTGAAGATTATGATTGCGATCATGTACATTGCTCCGATTGGTGTGTTCTGCCTTATGGCTGACGCAACTGGCAACTTCGGATATGATGTCCTTTTCAAGATCTTGTATCTTATCCTACTGTATATCATAGTGCTTGCTATTATCACATATGTAATGATAGGCGGGTCTGTAGCACTTTTCTCCAAGTGTACGACATACAAGAACTTTTTCAAAGCTATGTGGAAGGTACAGCTCTTCGCATTCTCTACTGCTTCTTCGATGGCTACGTTGCCGCTTAATATGAGTACAACTATAAATGAGTTGCACGTATCTAAGAGCACGACATCGTTTGCTTTGCCGCTCGGTGCTACGATTAACATGAATGGTAATGCGGCATACTATGCAATGGCTGCATGTTTCCTGGCGCAGATGTATGGCATGGATCTTTCGTTCTCGCAGTATGTAGCGATTGTCATTACGAGTACACTCGGTGCAGTGGGTCAGGCGGGTGTGCCTGGACCAACATTGCTCGTGGTTGCAGTGCTCGTGTCTGCGAATATCCCGATAGCGGCTTTGCCGATACTCTTCGGTGTAGATCGTATCTTCGACATGCTGCGTACGGCGGTCAACATCACCGGTGATGCGGCATGTGCTACGATTGTCGATCAGTTCAGTGAAAAAGAAGAAGCCTGATGTTACCATGAAACCAAAGGGTCCGGCAGTGCCGGATCCTTTTTGCTATAAATAGCGTTTACGAGAGGAGCCGGGACGGATGGAGCTTTCTAAACATAGCGCTGAAAGGATAGTCCGCGAGATTAACGAAGTACTGCCGCAGAAAATCAATCTGATGAATAAGAAGGGCATCATCATTGCCAGTACAGATGCAGCGCGCATAGGGGAATTCCATGGGGCGGCGTACAAGATTATACGCGACGGGATAGACGAGATACGCATATATCATGACAATGAGTATCCAGGTACGCGTCCCGGTACCAATTTTCTGTTGCGGGCATGTGGTGAACCGATTGGTGTGTTGGGCATTACGGGATCATATGATACGATACTGCCAATCGCAAAGGTCATAAGGAAGATGACCGAGCTTATAGTGACGGATCACGAGTTGGTGCGAATGGAAAGCCGCAGGGAAGCGATGCGTGTGAGATTCCTTACTGATTTTCTGCTGAGGAGCGGCAGTGTCGTGACAGGCGACTTCTATCAGCAGGGATTGGAGATGGGAATTGACATACGTAAGAAATGGCGTGTCATGGCGGTCATGGTTCATGCTCCCGAGGCTTCGGAAAGCACGCGTGCAGAGGCAGCACAAACTGCACAGCAGCTTTTACAGAGGGCGTATCCCTCATTCATCGTTTGCAGCATGGCACCATATTTCATTGCTGTGCTGACCAAGGCCAGAGATGACGACTGGATGCATAGTATGGCAATGGATATACGCAGGCTCATAGCATCAGAGATGTCGGCAGACAGTACCATAGGGATCGATATGCCGGCTGAGGATCCTGTTCATATGCAGGAAGCCTGGAACTGTGCGAGGAAAGCACTGGAATCTGCACTGCGCAGGACGAATACGCCGGTGAAATTCTACAGTGAGATAAATATGGAAATCTTTGCAGATGAGGTGCCGGATGCTTCAAAGCTGAAATATATACAGAGGATATTTAGCGGATATACGCTTCAGGAACTGCATGATGTGCTGTCCATGCTTGAACTATTTTATGAGAACAACGGTTCTGTAACAAAGACAGCAGCTAAGTTGTACATACATAAGAATACATTGCAGCAGCATCTGAAGAAAATCGCTGCTCGCACAGGATATGATCCGAGATCTCTTTCCGGCAGTGCCATATTCTATATTGTAATATATTTTTATCATGACCTCATAGATGCGGGCTATGAACAGTAGTTAATCAGGATCATAAAACAATCCGTGGTATCAGTAACATAAATTACCATAAATCCATGTTATGCATAACATGGATTTATTTTATTGTATATGTTACAATTTTTCTGAAATGAGAAAATAGCTATTGAATAAAGTTCATTTCGGATATTGCGACTGCAGTTATTCATGGAGGAATCATTGCAGGCCGATATATCCACATGTGGTACGTGACGCGGCGGCGCTATCACACAGTGCCGGGTCGATGATCTGGCTTTGAGCGTATGTTTTGTGAAAGGTGGTAAATAAAATGACTGGCATACCGCTTCTGATTACTTTCTTAGCTGCCATTATCATCATGATTGTGGCCATATCCAAGTTCAACCTGCATCCGTTCTTATCATTGATGGGCGTATCGCTGCTGCTAGCGATCGTAGTCGGGCTGCCACTGGCAAAGATCCCTGGTATCATAGGCGCGGGCTTTTCTGGTACGTTCGCAAGTATCGGTATCGTCATTATACTTGGTGCTCTGATAGGTATGATATTGGAGAAGACTGGCGGTGCTATAACGCTGGCTAATGTTGTCATCAAATGCGTCGGCGAGCGTCATCCGCAGCTTGCAATAATGCTTATGGGCTGGGTCGTATCCATCCCGGTTTTCTGCGATAGCGGATTTGTTATCTTGAATCCTATACGTAAGGCTTTGTGCCGTAAGATAAAGGGGACGTCAGCCGTAGGAATGGCTGTAGCTCTTTCCGCTGGCCTTTATACCTCACATGTGTTCATCCCTCCAACCCCAGGCCCAATCGCTGCAGCAGGTGCTTTGGGACTTGCCGATAACCTGGCAGAGGTCATCATGGTTGGTGCCGCTGTTTCTATACCAGCACTTATCGCCGGATATATATTCTCACGCTATATAGGAAAGCATGTCACATCTGCAGAGGATGTAGAGGATGAAGCAGATACCACGAAGAGCTATGAAGAGCTTGTTGCACAGTATAATAAGCTCCCAGGTGCATGCGAAGCACTTGCGCCAATCGTCGTCCCAATCATCCTCATGGCACTGGGTTCTGTCGTGAAGATGGCTGGCATGAAAGGCGCAGTGGCTACGGGACTGCAGTTCTTCGGTACGCCAATCATCGCGCTTGCTGTTGGTGTCTGCTTTGCTGTCGAGGTCTTGATTTCTACATCGAACATGGACAAGTTCCGCAGCGTTACAGAAGAAACCCTTAAGACGGTTGGTCCTATACTGTTTATCACGGCAGCCGGCGGCGTGCTTGGAAAGATCATCACCGAAGCAGGCTTCGTTGAATTCATCAAACAGAATGCCGCATTCGTATCGAGCATAGGTATATTCTTCCCATTCATTATTTCGGCTATACTAAAGACCGCTCAGGGTTCATCCACGGTTGCAATCGTTACTACAGCTGGCATACTTGGAATGTACACGGATCCGAGCTCTATGATGGGTGCACTCGGGCTTACAAGTGAGATGGGTGCACTTCTCACGGTAATGGCTATTGGTGCAGGTGCTATGACGGTATCACATGCGAACGACAGCTATTTCTGGGTCGTCACCAACTTCAGCGGTATGCAGCCTCAAGATGGATATCGTACACAGACAGCAATGACATTGGTCGTTGGTATCGTTTCTATAATCTGCATATATATTGCATCTCTCTTCCTGCTCTGATCCTTTTGTGACAGGGAGGGCAGAAAATGAAGAAGAATTTTGTTGTTGCAATAGATTCATTTAAGGGCAGCCTGTCATCCATGGAGGCTGGTCACATAGTTGAAAAGGCAATAGAAGATACTTTTGATAATGCATCAGTAAAGGTCTTTCCACTGGCTGATGGAGGCGAGGGGACTGTAGATGCCCTTGCCGATGGCCTTGGGGGAAGCATAGTCCTGACCGAGGTAACGGGACCGCTTGGCGAAAAGGTGCAGAGCCGTTATGGCTGGCTGCCGGAGCTGAAGCTTGCCATCATAGAGATGGCAGATGCTGCCGGCTTGCCGATGGTACCGAAAGAAAAGCGCAATCCGATGAATACGACGACGTATGGACTCGGAGAACTGATGCTTCAGGCTGCTGAGCATGGCGCAAGGGAATTCATCATAGGCATCGGCGGGTCTGCGACAAATGATGCAGGGCTTGGTATGCTTACCGCCTTGGGCGTGAGATTCACGAATGCAGAGGGAGCACCGGTAGGTATCTATGGGCGTGACCTCACAGACGTAGCGTCGATAGATGTATCAGGACTCGCGGATTGCATAAAGGAATCTCGTATCCACGTGGCGTGTGATGTCACGAATCCACTTTGTGGGGAGAACGGCTGCTCTGTGGTATATGGGCCTCAGAAGGGGGCAACACCGGAGATCGTACGCTCTATGGATAGCGCAATACATCATTTTGCTCTGCTCGGTGAGTCCATGCTTGGGTTTACGGGCGCCGAAACTCCTGGTGCTGGTGCAGCTGGAGGGCTCGGATACGCATATGCGGCATATCTCGGTGCTGAGTTGAAGCCTGGAATATCCCTGGTACTAGATGCGCTGGATATTGAATCTTCATTGAAGGAGGCCGATGTGCTCATAACTGGAGAGGGGCGCATGGATCGCCAGACGGCTATGGGCAAAGGACCCGCAGGTGTGGCTCAGCTTGCCAAAAAATTGTCTGGTGCACTGACCATCGCATTCTGCGGATGTGCCTCAGATGATGCTGAAATGGTCAACGACAGCGGCATAGATGCGTATTTTCCGATACTGCATCATGCTGGTACCGCAGAGGAAGCTATGGAGCCGGATGTGGCAAGAAGCAACTTGTATCGCACGGCGGTTCAGGTATTCCGCTTGATGAAATCTCAATAGTATTGAAGTAAAGAGGTACAATAAACCCGCTGCTCGGAAAATCAGCGGGTTTTTTTCACTATCACTATGTATATTGTCAGTCTATGATGCCTGCCATGTGCAGCAGATATTTGGCGTTAGTGGTCTGGCATCGCCCTTCTTTCAGCTTGTAATCGAATAGGATCTTATCATTTTCGTAATGTTCATCAAAATGAAAATTGTCTACAGGATGTCCATCGGAAGCCTTCAGATCGCATAGCTCGAAGTCATGTGTTGATACCATCGTGATACTCCATGGGTTCGTAAGGTGCCGTATTGCTTCTTCAGCGCCCGTTATGCGGTCGGCGGAGTTCGTACCCTTGAATATCTCGTCTATCACGATGAACATCGGCTGCTTGGACTTTGAATAATCAATCATCTGCTTTATGCGTAGCAACTCTGCATAGAATGTGGATATTCCATGAGCGATGTCGTCTTCCACGCGGATTGACGTGAATATAGCCATGCGTGTCAGTTTGAAGCTTTTTGCGGGGACGAGCGCACCGGCATATGCCATCACGGCGGATATAGCGAGCGTCCTTAGGTATGTGGTTTTCCCTGACATATTAGATCCTGTTATGATACGTGTTTCCGCAAAGGCGTCAGTATCATTCGGGACGTTTTCGTTCTCTGACAGCAGTGGATGATGTGCCTCACGTATATTAAATTCCGGTGCGTTAGAATCGAGAAGCGCAGGTATGCACCATGTCTTGCGGGTAGCCGCGATAGACGCAAAAGAAAACAATGTCTCAAATTCGGCAAGTGCAGTGAGCCATGTGCCGAACTTTATGCCGCATCGACGTTTCCAGGCAGCGAGCCAGGCATTGCAGTGCAGGTCCCAAAGGAAGAGCGCATTCCCTAGCAAAAGGAACACGAGATTCTGTCTCATGTATGCGGCATCTGTAATGCGTGAAAGCGTCCTGAGTGCATCGGCTGCATTCACGCCATCGCCTGTGAAGCGTTGCTGGAGCTCCCTGAGGTATGGATCTTTGAAATCCGCTTCCTGTATCGCAAGGAAGACGGCCTTATATGGGGCGAGTTCCGCATGCATTTCGCCCAGAGGGGAGAGTACCTCTGCAGTACGCCGCGTCATAGCGGTAGAAATCGTCAGCTGCAGCAATAAAAGCAGGGCGGGTACTTCCCACGGAAGGAGACCCATTACGGAGATGAGCAAAGTGATGAATGTGATGACAGGCAGACCATAGCGAAGAAGAGCAGATGAATCCCTAGTGGACTTATTAGAGATGGCAGTCAATACTTCTGAACTGTCTGTTCCGTCCTTTACGAGTTCAAGAGCCGATAGGAGACGTGTAAGCTGCTCCGGGCTCTTTGCAAGCTCCGCTGCAGCGCATTGACGCTTCTTCGCGATGGCGATAACCTCATCATCGGGGACGATGGCATCCTTGATTACATTACTGAGATGATCGCGCCCCATCTTTGTGCGCGCCATACATATGTACTGGAAAAGCGAATGCTCACCGAACAGGGAGAGATCCTTTGCTTGCGGCGGTGCATCTTTTAGATATTCAGCACCATCATAAAGAAGCTTTGACCATGCTCCGCGGTGTTGCCCCATGAGTCTAGAAAGCACCGCGAGATGGCAGTCCGAGCGCAATATGCGGTGCCTTATGGCTCTATGATGACGAACTGCCACTATGAATGCAATGAAGCAGATAACGCATATGGCGGCAGCTCCTAGCGCATTGCCAGAAGGCGATAAATCATATGTCGCAGCTGCCGCAAATACCATAAGGATAAACATCAAGAGCCTGATCCATGACATGCGTTGTGACTGATTTATGAGAAAGGATTTAAAGGAGGCCTCACTGTCTGCCGCCCTTGAGAAGAAATCGTCCATCATGCAACTCCTTACTATACATTGTTTCCGCGAATTTGTGTACATTGTACATTTTTTATAGAAAAAAAGCAAGACGACCGCCCAGGGGTTGGGAGGCCGCCTTATCACATTATATGTGTTTATCCCCAAATCTGGGGGTAAAGGTTAAACCAATTTCATATATATTATAGCATCGAGGGGCTTTTTAAATTCGTAACAAAAGTTACAAGATAAAGAATCCTTTAATGTTATGTTAATTTTTAACAAATGGTTCAATAATAAATATAAAAATGGTAAATAGGTTTTGCCAATGAGGTGTCTTCGTGCTACAATGGTATGACATCGAATGAATGGAGGGATGTATACGAACCTTACGAGAATGCTTGCCGATAAAAGGGATGTCTCACGCAGTGATTTGATCAAGATCGTATTGCAGATGAGCTTGCCCGCGATACTTGCGCAGATGATGACGATAATGACGAGCTATATAGACGCAGCTATGGCTGGAAGCCTGGGAGCAGAGGCTTCCGCGGCAATAGGTCTCGTTGCTTCGACCACATGGCTGTTTGGCGGAATGTGTGTAGCAGTATCGACGGGCTTTTCCATACAGTCCGCGCAGCTGATAGGTGCGGGTGAGAGGCGGATTGCAAGGCATGTGCTTAGGCAAGCTATCATCGCGGGACTCGTGTTCTCACTCTTGCTCATGACCGTCGGTGTGATGATAGCCCCGATACTTCCCAGATGGCTGGGCGGCTCGGAAGAGATACTATCGGATGCGATTGCATATTTTATGGTATTCAGCATTACAGTACCCGTATTGCAGATTGAGAATGTGTTCGGCTCTATGCTTCAGTCATCGGGAAATATACGTACACCAAGTATCATCAATGGCATATATTGTCTTTCTGATATATTCTGGAACTTTTTCCTTATCTATCCTTCGCGTACGATTTCGGTTTTCGAGGTGCAGCTTTGTGTTCCAGGAGCCGGATTGGGAGTTACAGGTGCGGCACTTGGTACCTCTATTGCACTGGTCATTTCAGCATGTATGATGTTTTATGCGGTATGGAGATCGCCAGTATTCAGACGTTTTCAGATAGGAAGCTGGCGTATAGATATAGATATATTAAAGAAGGCCGTCAAGCTCGGCAGCCCTGTGGGTATGGAGTTCGTGCTCATGAATAGCGCAATGGTAGCGGTGATAAAGATCATTGCTCCGCTTGGTGCTGTCGCCATCGCAGCCAATTCTTTTGGGGTGACGGCAGAGAGCTTCTGCTATATGCCGGGATATGGTATCGCGGCGGCGGCATCGCCCCTTATAGGACAAAGCCTCGGTGCTGGGCGATTTGACCTCTTGAAGCGGTTTGCGCATATCACAATATCAATGGGTATGATTATTATGGGGATAGCAGCAGTCATCATGTATATAGCTGTTCCGTGGATATTCGCATTCTTGACACCGGATCATTCGGTGCGTGCGTTAGGCGTAGAGATCATGCGTATAGAAATGTGGGCAGAACCCTTATTCGGTGCTGCCATCGTATCCGCTGGCGTATTGCGTGGTGCTGGGGATACATTGGTGCCAGCGGTGCTGAATCTTTGCTCTGTATGGATAGTCCGCATACCGCTCACGCTCGTACTGGTATCATCCATGGGGTTATATGGTGCATGGACGGCAATGTGCATAGAGCTGTGCTGCCGCGGTATCATCATGCTTATACGTGTCAGGACGAGTCAAAAACTGCGTGCTGCAGCATAGCTGCACTTGCCAATAGACCTCACATCTGATAAAATTAAGAAAATAGAAAAATGTAATGATTCGTTTTTGATATATAGGGGAGCGATCTGATGGACGTTGTGAAAGATATGTCTGAGGAAGACATCAAGCAGTTGTTCATAAAGCAGCAGAAGCATGCTATACGCCATGTGGGAGGCATGCGGAGCCAGGCAGAGGTGCTGGCGAGGTATAATCTGGACTGTGACAAATATAAAGAAGTGAAAGCTTCTGGCGATGTACAGCAAAGAGAGTACCTCCATGATATCTACAATGAGCTCAAGGTGTTGGGATGGATACTCAAGAAACCAGATCAGCAGATTACGCGTGATGCGAATAAATGATATCCTGTCGTAGGATATATGGCACGGCTTTTGCCGTGCTTTTTCAATCTGGGGGAAGGACAATGGATATAGCCATAGTGACCGGTGCGTCAAGCGGCTTAGGTAGCGAATTCGCAAGGCGTCTTGATGAAGAAGGGCTAGATGAGATATGGGTCAGTGCGAGGAGGCGCGAAAGGCTTGAATCACTTGCGGCGCATCTGAAGACATCTGCCAGGATAGTAGATGGAGATGTGACAGATGTGACATTCATCGACAGGTTGCGGTCTATACTCAAAAAGGGTATATCTGTTCGGTATCTCATAAATGCGGCAGGATATGGACGTATAGGCGGTGCTATCGATATCGATGCTATGGATGAGGCTGGCATGATCGATGTGAACTGCAAGGCGCTGCTCCTTATTACGCGTGCTGTCCTTCCGTATATGCATAGCGGCGCAAGGATCGGTATGCTCTGCTCAGCAGCGGCATTTCAGCCGATTCCTTATATCGGGACATATGCAGCGACAAAGGCTTTTGTGCTGAGCTATAGCAGATCACTGGGAGAAGAACTGCGTCAGCAGGGTATATATGTCACAGCGATCTGCCCCTACTGGGTAAAGGATACGGAGTTTGTCAGTACAGCAAAGAAATATACAGATGGCTTCATAAAAAGGCTTCCTTTCGCAAATCATAAGACTTATGTCGTGTCGAAGGCACTGAATGATATGAAACATGGACGCAGCGTATCTACACCTGGACTCATGGCAACGATTGACCGTTATGGCAGCGCCGTGCTGCCGACAGGATTGATCATGAGATTGAGCCGCTTATTGATGGGGTAAAAAAAGACTTGACATTCTTAGATGTATAGAGTATGATACATATCAATAAGTTTACAAGTTAACACTTTCAAATAAGACGATTAAACCTATGATGCGGAGATAACGTCAGTTGTGCACGCACAGAGAGCCGGGGTGCTGTGAATCCGGCCGGACGCAGATTGGCAAATGGACCGCTGAGGGCACGAGGGAAAGGCTATGCCGAGTATAGCGTGACGCGTGGGCATGCGTGAGTTGCCGGCGGTATGGAACCATGATGGGCAGTACCGCGTTAAGTGCAGGGATACGTCCCTGAATCAAGGTGGTACCGCGGAATTTCCGTCCTTGGCTTTAGCCATGGACGGTTTTTTTATTGCGATATGCATGGGGGGAACAGCTATGATGTCATTGGAAGAGCTCAGATCATTCGCACCGTCATTCAGCACGGTGCCAGTGTATCGCACGCTATACGCAGATATGTGTACACCCGTCGGTGTGCTTCGGCTCCTCCGGAATATAAGCCGGCAGTGCTATCTGCTTGAAAGCATGGAAGATAGCGGACGATGGGGCAGATATACATTCCTTGGCTGTGACCCCGAGCTGGAGCTTATAGCAAAGTCGGGTAGCATAGAGATGCACACGGGGGCGACTGTCATAAGAAAACAAGGCAGCGTGCAAGACGTCATACGCGAGATACTCGACGAAAACAAAGCCCCCAAGCTCTCAGAACTGCCGCCATTCACAGGCGGGCTGGTTGGATTCTTCGCATACGAGTATGCTGGATGTGTCGAAAAGGCACTGACATTCCATTCAGAAGATGACGAGGAAGTACCGGACGTAGATCTGCTGCTTTTCAACAAAGTTATCGTATTCGATCATCTGAAGCAGAAGATATTTCTCATTGCGAATGTGAAGCTAGATTCAGCAGAGGAAAATTATCATAAGGCTGCCTCCGAGCTGGAAATGCTCGAAAAGCTTATATTAAACGGTAAGATGGCAGCACCCGATCCGTTCAGCATGGATGAGCCTTTGGAGGAACTCTTCACGGAAGAAGAATATTGCAGGATGGTTGAGGAAACGAAGCATTATATACACGAGGGTGATATATTCCAAGCGGTAATATCCAATCGACTCAGTGCCCCGGCACATGGAAGCCTGCTGGATGTATACAGGGCTCTCAGGACGACGAATCCGTCACCATATCTTTTCTATTTCTCATCTGCAAAGATCGAGATAGCCGGATCGTCACCGGAGACATTGACCAGGTTGAACGATGGCAGGCTTTTCACATTCCCATTAGCAGGTACGAGACCAAGGGGGCATACGCCTTCTGAGGATGACGCTTTGGAGAGGGAGCTTAGATCAGATCCTAAGGAGCTTGCGGAGCACAATATGCTGGTAGACCTCGGAAGGAATGACCTCGGCAGGATATCAGAGTTCGGTACAGTCAAGGTAGAAAAGCTGCATGAGATATTGAAATTCTCACAGGTGATGCATATCGGCTCTACCGTGAGCGGCGTGATACGCGACGGTATGACGGCAATCGACGCGATAGGATCAGTGCTTCCTGCAGGAACGTTATCCGGGGCACCAAAGTTGCGTGCCATGCAGATCATAGATGAGCTCGAGGGACATAGACGCGGTGTGTATGGCGGCGCTGTCGGATATCTCGATTTCACCGGTAATATGGATGTATGCATAGGTATAAGGCTTGCATATAAGATAGGTGGACGTGTATATGTGAAGGCTGGCGCCGGGATAGTCGCAGACAGCGTTCCAGAAAAGGAATATCAGGAATGCTGCAACAAGGCGAGGACCGTGGTGCTCGCCCTAAAGGAAGCCGCTGGAGGGTTGGATTATGAATCTGATAATAGATAATTACGACAGCTTTTCGTATAACGTGTACCAGCTTGCAGGGAGCATAGACCCGGATATCAGGGTCGTAAGGAATGATGAGCTCACGGTCGATGAGGTCAGGGATATTGCACCAAGTCATATAATCATATCACCGGGACCTGGAAGACCTGCTGATGCTGGAATATCCGAGGCGGTCGTTAAGGAACTGGCGGGCAAGATACCAATCCTCGGAATATGCCTCGGACATCAGGCGATATGTGAATCATTTGGCGCATCTATCACCTATGCTAAGGTGCTCATGCATGGTAAGAGTTCGAGGATAACATTGAGGAAATCCCGGATTTTTGATGGTCTGCCGGAATGTATAGATGCAGGCAGATATCATTCATTGGCAGTCGATGCCGATTCGCTTCCTGACGGACTCGAAGTCACAGCGATAGCCGATGATGGAGAGGTCATGGCAGTACAGTGTAAAGATAGTGAGGTCTATGGCCTCCAGTTTCATCCGGAATCCATACTAACTCCGGATGGGGAGACGATTTTAAGGAATTTCCTTTCAATATAATTATACGAAATGGAGGAAACTAAGATGATTGATATAGCAACAGTAAAGATTGCAGGTGGCATGGATCTCACAAATGAAGAGGCGTATGCGGCAATCGATGAAATCATGAGCGGCAATGTTGATAATATGGCGACAGCGTCATTTTTGACAGCATTGCAGGTGAAAGGAGCAACTCCAGGCGAAGTCACAGCATCGGCACGCGCTATGCGCGATCACGCGGAGCATTTCGACCAGGACGGTGAATACCTTGAGATAGTAGGTACGGGCGGAGATAAATCGGGATCATTCAATATATCTACGACGTCCGCATTTGTTTGCGCTGCTGGTGGCGTAAAAGTCGCAAAGCATGGCAACAGGGCGGCAACCTCCAAGAGCGGTGCGGCAGACGTGCTGGAAGCATTGGGAGCATGCATTACGTTATTTCCTGAGTCTTCAAGGCGCTTACTAGAAGAAACGGGATTCTGCTTTTTGTTCGCGGCGCGCTATCATAAGGCGATGAAATACGTGGCTCCGGTCAGAAAGGCATTACCTATCCCCACGGTGTTCAACCTGCTCGGACCGATGACGAATCCGGCAGCACCTAAATACCAACTTTTAGGCGTATACTCGGAGAAGCTTGTAGTGCCAATGGCACATGTGCTTCATGGCATGGGCGTTAAGCATGGACTTTCCATTTTCGGAACGGATGGATTAGATGAAATATCGGCTTCAGCAGAGACAAAGGTATGTGAATTCATCGACGACGAATACAACGAGTATGTGATAAAGCCGGAAGACTTTGGGCTCGTACGTGGTAAGAAGGAAGATATCATAGGTGGAACGCCTGAAGAGAACGCGGAGATTACGCGTTCAGTATTGAACGGAGCTAAGGGCACACAAAGGAATGCCGTCTTGATGAATGCGGGAGCGGCGTTCTATGTTACCGGTAAGGTACCGGATATAAGAAGCGGCGTGGAGATGGCGGCAGAGCTTATAGACAGCGGCAGCGCAAGCAAGACCATGAATCGGTATATAGAAATGAGCCAGAAGCTCTCGGAATCAGAGCAGCCGGCGGCATGAGGAGTGGTACGCGTGATACTGGACGATATAGAGGAAAAGACACGTAAAAGACTGATAGACGATATGAAACGTGTTGAGCCAGACGAGATGGAGCATATCGCGGAGGACTCGCCACGGCCTGACAGGTTTCCATTTGAACGAGCACTTGAAAGAGCCGGTATATCAGCTATATGCGAGGTCAAGAAGGCTTCACCGTCAAAGGGCATTATTGCAGAGGACTTTCCGTATAAGGATATCGCAATGGAGTACGAGTCAGCTGGTGCTGATGCGATATCCGTCCTTACTGAAAGGGACTTCTTCCTTGGGTCTATTGATTACCTGAAAGGGATTGCAAAAGTAGTTCATACACCACTTTTGCGGAAGGACTTCATCATAGATACGTATCAGATCTTTGAAGCGAGGGCGGCGGGTGCATCCGCAGTGCTCCTGATATGCGCTGTGCTGGATGATGAGAGGCTTAGGACGTTCATAAAACAGTGTGACCATCTGGGCTTGTCGGCACTAGTCGAGGCGCACGACAGCGAGGAAGTGAAACGGGCTGTTTCGGCAGGTGCGCGCATAGTAGGGGTGAACAACAGGAACCTCAAGGATTTCACGGTATCTCCTGATAATGCTGAACGATTGAGACCCCTCGTACCTAAAAATGTGTTATTCGTAGCGGAAAGCGGCATGAAGACTGCTGAAGATGTAAAGCATATGGAGGATATAGGCGCAGATGCAGTTCTCATAGGTGAAAGCCTTATGCGTGCGGAAAATCGCAGCGCTAAACTTCATGAGCTCGTTGGTAGATGATGTGGGGTGATCGTATTGCGGGTAAAACTGTGCGGCATACGAAGCTTTGATGATGTGGATATATTGAACGAAGTACACCCGGATTACGCTGGATTCGTATTCGCCGGAGCGAAGCACCGTATTGATGATGATACAGCTGCAGCGCTCAGGAGTAGGCTCGATGATATCATACCGGTGGTCGGTGTATTCCAGGATGAGCCTCTAGAACATATAGCGGCGCTTGTCAGGAGCGGTACGATACAGGCTGTGCAGCTGCATGGACATGAGGATGTGGCAGGCATAGAGGCGGTGAAGGAGCTTCGTGTGCCAGTGATCAAGGCATTCAGTATAGGAGGATATAGGGATATCGAAAGGGCTGCTGAAAGCCCTGCAGACTATATCCTGCTGGATCATGGCTCAGGAGGTAGCGGCACAAGCTTTGATTGGAGCCTGGTAACAAAAATCGATAGACCGTTCTTCCTTGCGGGCGGGCTGAGCGTCAGCAATATACGTGATGCTATTAAGCTCAATCCCTATGCACTAGATGTGAGCAGCGGAGTAGAAACGAATGGCAGGAAAGATGCAAAAAAGATAAGGCAGTTCATGAAGATTGCAGGAGGTAGATGACATGTCAGAGGGAAGATTTGGCGAATTTGGCGGGCAGTATATACCGGAGACATTGATGAATGAGATACACCGCCTGGAGAAGGCATATATGCATTATAAAGACGATCCTGAATTCCAGTCGGAACTGAGTAAGCTCCTAGATGAGTATGCGAACCGTCCATCGCGTCTTTATTATGCGGAGCGTATGACAAAGGATCTTGGTGGTGCGAAGATATATTTAAAGCGAGAGGATCTCAACCATACTGGTGCCCACAAGATAAATAATGCACTAGGTCAGTGCCTGCTCGCAAAGAAAATGGGAAAGACGCGCGTCATCGCAGAGACAGGCGCAGGCCAGCACGGCGTTGCAACAGCCACAGCGGCCGCTTATCTAGGACTGGAATGCGAGGTGTTCATGGGCAAGAAGGACACTGAGCGACAGGCTCTGAACGTCTACCGCATGGAGCTCCTTGGCGCGAAAGTCCATCCAGTCGAGACGGGAACGCAGGTGCTGAAGGATGCTGTGAATGAGGCGATGCGCGAATGGGTGAGTCGCGTAGCCGATACGCATTATGTCATAGGCTCGACGATGGGACCACATCCTTTCCCGACGATGGTACGCGATTTTCAGTCCGTGATCAGTCGTGAAGCCAGAGAGCAGATACGAGAGTGTGAGGGCAGGTTGCCGGATGTCGTAATGGCATGCGTCGGCGGCGGCAGCAATGCCATGGGCATGTTCTATCATTTTATCCAGGATAAGGACGTCAGGCTGATTGGATGTGAGGCAGCTGGCAAGGGCATTGATACAAACCAGCATGCTGCAACGATGGCAAATGGCTCTGTGGGCATATTCCACGGCATGAAATCGCTTTTCTGCCAGAACGATCAGGGGCAGATTGATGAGGTATATTCCATATCCGCCGGGCTGGATTATCCTGGTATCGGACCCGAGCATGCCTATCTCAAGGCTACAGGTCGTGCGGAATATGTGGCAACGAAGGACGATGAAGCGGTAGAGGCTTTTGAATATCTGGCGCGTACAGAAGGAATCATCTGCGCTATAGAAAGCGCGCATGCCGTATATCAGGCAATGCAGCTCGCGCCTAAGCTGGGTAAGGATAAGATCATCATCGTCTGCCTGTCCGGTAGGGGCGATAAGGACGTTGCAGCCATCGCGAGATACCGTGGCAAGGATATAAATGACTGATACGAAGGAAGGAAAAAGCAATGAGCAGGATACATAAAGCATTTGATCATGGTAAGGCATTCGTTGCCTTTCTGACAGCGGGAGATCCGTCGATAGAGAAGACACTGGAATATGTCCTCGCAATGGAAAAAGCGGGCGCAGACCTCATAGAGCTGGGCATACCCTTTTCTGACCCGATTGCAGAGGGGCCAGTGATACAGGAGGCAGATATACGCTCGCTGTCTGCAGGCACACGTCTTGAGGATGTATTCGGTCTCGTAGAAAAGATTCGAGAGCATACGCAGATACCGTTGGTGTTTCTCACGTATATCAATCCTATAGTACGCTATGGCAAAGATAGATTTTTCGCTAAATGCCAGAATGCGGGTATAGATGGCGTGATCATACCAGATATGCCATACGAAGAGAGGGACGAATGTGCTCCGGCGGCAAAGGCACATGGCATAGATATCATATCTATGATAGCGCCGACGTCAAAGGAACGTATCAGGACCATCGCCAAATCGGGAGAGGGATTCCTTTACATCGTTTCATCACTGGGCGTCACGGGGACGCGTGATAACATTCGTACGGATAGCCGCGATATCATAGAGAAAGTCCGTGAGGTCACAGACCTGCCATGCGCTGTAGGATTCGGCATCCATACTCCAGAGCAAGCGAAAGAGCAATGCTCATTTGCGGATGGCGCGATTACTGGCAGCGGAATAGTGAAGCTGATAGCTAAGTACGGAGCAGACGCAGAGCCGCAGATTACCGCATATGTAAAGAAAATGAAAGCCGGATGTACGGCAGCCGGACAATAAAAAAATGAGGCGTATGCCTCATTTTTTTTGGATCGAATATATGCAGCTTAGCCGACAAAGCGGTCGAGGAGATTCTCCAGTGCACTGGCACTACTCGTATGACAAAATTCCAATACAGCGCCACTCTGCTTAGCTCCATCATATGCGCAGGCTGCTAGCTGATGTGAAGCCGTCGAAGTGAAAAGCACGATGATATCAGGATTTCCGATACGATGACGAAGTCCTTTCTCCATATGTGTGAATACTTTTCCCTTGCAGCCATAGCTTTTACATATGTTCTTGTATTGTCTCGTCATACAGTCATTCCCACCAAGTATAAGTACGCTCATGTCCGCTTCCTCCTATTATTGATAATCATTATCGATTTAATGAAATAATCATATCATAAGAGAAATGGAAATGTCAATAGAAATGAGAATTATTATCAAAAAAATATACCAGGCATATTCGTATATGCCTGGTATCCGGTAATATTACTTGCCTCCAAAATGTGATAACGCATTCGTGAAGTCCTGGACGATTTCCATCGTTCCTATATAATGGTCATCTTCGTCGTATACAGCCATGTAGTGTACGCCGACAGGGCGTCCTTTGATCCAGCGGTATACCTCCATGTCACTGCGTTTATGTGCCTTGAAGTCCTCGACGAGATTGTGAACGACGGGGAGGATCTCAGGCGGATGGCAGTTCCATACCTCGCGCCCGAGTGCAGAGTGCGGCCTTGCGAATACGTGCCCTTCATTTACGAAGAATTGGAAGATGTCTGCATCATCGATGAACGTAATGTCTATTGGAAGGAGCTTCAGCATACACCTGAGCTGCTTCACTGTAAGGTTGCCGGTTGGCAGATGGAGTATCCCGTCGTCAGGTGCATCTTTCTGGAGCATCGCCTTTTTATCATTAAGGTATCGTTTGGCTTCCTCCCATGATGGCAGGTCGCTTATGAAAGCACACCCCATTTCATGCATATCTCCATAAATCATAAACCATTCTGTATCAGAGAAAAAACGCAGGCAGAGGGGGAACAGGATTTTTTCCTCCTTATATGCCATTTCGCGTATGCGCTTTGCTACAGCACGTATGCGTCCGTTATATATGACGGCATTTCCGGCATCGTCCTTCAGCGCAGAACGTATTGTACGGAGTTCGCGCTTTATCTCATCATCTGTTCCCCACATGACCTGGGAAGGACCGGTAACACCATAGCTGTATAGAGCGGGCATCAGCAGTTCTTCTTTTTTTGCATAATGAGAAAAAAGAGCCATTATACGTGGGAAGACAGCTGCACAGCGCGAAGGGTTTGAAGCTGTATTTTCAAGCTCATCGAGAAAATCTACAAGTCCCTTGTTTTCTGCAAGCATGATACTTATCGGATGGCCAGCAGGAAGCGCACTGTATCCGGTAGATGTGCTCTCCTTTGACGCTGCAGCAAGACGGCTTTCAATCAGTTCCTGCTCTGTTTTTCCATGAAAGAGAGCAGAGTGCACATCGCAAAGGCGTTGTACCTCCTTTAATGGTACTCCGCTCTTTATGAGTGACTGCTCAGCCATGGCTATTTCACCGGGTGATACAGAGCTAAATTGCTCCACAAAGTCACGGCGTACAGCGTCGAGAGGTTCTCCGTCACTGAGCCGCTTGATATATCCGCGCAGCCGTTCTTGCCTTTCGGCGGGGTTGCCGGGGAGCGTTCCCGCAGCCTTTCGTGCAATTTCTTCAAAATGTTTATCCATATCATCAAATCCTTTCAGCTGAATCATCACTCTATAACTATATTATATATCAGAGGCAGATTTACCTCTGTAACAGTGGTTACTTGACGTTGCTATGATATTGAAAATATTTATCTTTTAGATTGACAAATATATGTGCTTGTACTAAAATAAGCTTTGCGCAGGGGAAACTGCGAATCATACTCATTATACTTATCATGTGATAATAATTCTTTTTATTATTTAATTGCGAGGAGGATTAATATGACACTGAAGGATGCCAAGACCGGTATGACAGTGAAGATCATATCGGTAGGCGAATCAGAGCTGAAGAATCGTATGATGACGATGGGACTCATTCCAGGAACGAAGGTACGTATACTGCGTTCAGCTCCATTGGGAGATCCGATAGCAATTGGAGTCCGCTCCTATAATCTTTCGCTTAGGAAAGAGGATGCAAAGAAGATTACGGTGGAACAGGTCGCATAAGGGGGAAGTCACATGGCAGTATTGTCAGTAGCTCTTACCGGTAATCCTAACGTAGGGAAATCTACGATTTTCAATGAGCTTACCGGTGCAAGACAGAAAATCGGCAACTGGCCCGGCGTTACAGTCGATAAGAAGGTCGGATATGTAAAGTATAAGAATCGCGCTATATCTATCATGGATCTTCCGGGTACGTACAGCATAAATGCACGTTCACCAGAGGAGCAGATAGTTACCGATTATCTGACAGGAGAACGTCCGGATATCGTTGTTGATATCATAGACGCTGCAAATATAGAGAGGAACCTTTTCCTTACATTGCAGATCATGGAGATGGGCATTCCGATCATCCTCGATCTCAACATGATGGATGAGGCAAAGCGTGCTGGCGTTACAATCAATATGAAGAAGCTCGGAGAGGCTTTTGGGATGCCTGTCGTAGAGACGGTGGGCAGGAGCAGCAAGAGCATAAGGAAGCTTCTCGATGTATTCGATTCAACGGTGATGGAGTCATTCCATCCAAGCAGCCTCATTGAGGAGCATGTTGCTAAAGTAAATGAGGTAAAGGAGAGCAATCTCTCTGAAAGTGAAAAGGATGAGAAACTGATAGAGATGCGCTACGCTGTTATCGATCAGATCGTAGAAGCGTCTGTAGTGAAGAACCATGTCGGCAGTAGCTTGACGGAAAAGATCGATAATGTACTTGCTAATGGCGTCCTTGCATTGCCGATGCTTCTTCTGATATTATATCTTATGTTCCAGATAGCATTTACCTGGGTCGGTCAGCCAGCAGCGGACGCTCTGGGCGATTGGATCGGTGAAGATTTCACTGATTGGGCAAACGATGCGATGGCAGCAGCTGGCGTAAGCGATTGGCTGCAGTCACTGATTTCTGATGGTATCATCGCTGGTGTTGGCAATGTCGTAAACTTCGTGCCGCTCATCTTCACGCTCTTCTTTATGCTTTCCTTCCTGGATGGTACGGGATACATGGCGCGTGTTGCGTTTGTGCTTGACCCGATCATGCGTAGGGTCGGACTCACAGGAAAGGGAATCATGCCGCTTATGATGGGCTTCGGCTGCGGTGTTCCGGCCATCATGGGTGCGCGTGCACTTGACAGTGAGAAGGATCGCATGACGAGTATACTCATCACACCTTTCCTGACCTGCAGTGCAAAGCTTCCGATACTCGCTCTGTTTGCGGCGATGTTCTTCCCGGATAATGCAGCGAATGTCGTATTCGCCATGTATGTACTTGGTGTTGTCGTCGCAATCGTCATGGCCAAGGTCCTCGGCCTTACCGCATTTAAGGATAAGGGGGCGACCTTCCTGCTTGAGCTTCCTCCATATCGTATCCCGGCGATGAAGACCGTACTCCTTGAAACCTGGGACAAGGGTAAGGGCTACCTCGTAAAGGCAGGTACTATTATCTTTGCCATGTCCGTTATGATATGGTTCCTCTCCAGCTATAACTTCTCCGGACCTACAGAGGATATGGATACGAGCTTCCTCGCATATATTGGTAATGCACTGTCATATCTGTTCGTATTCCATGGCTTTTCTTCATGGGAGTCCGGCGCAGCAATCTTCACAGGAATCGCTGCAAAAGAGTCTGTCGTGTCTACGATGGGCATCATCTATGGTGTGGGCGAGATTTCTACTGAGGCAGAGGATGCTGTAGAGACGGCAGCTGCATTCCAGGGAAATATGAGCGCAGCATTCACTGCGGCTTCAGCGTTGGCCTTCATGGTGTTCTCACAGCTGTATACGCCTTGCATGACGGCACAGGGAACCACGAAGCAAGAGGCAGGATCCTGGAAGTGGATGTTCTTCTCTGCAGGCTATACGTTCGTAACGGCCTGGGTCGTATCTTTGATCGTTTATTGGATAGCTGTCGCCTGCGGGCTTTGATACCGTTATGCGGCAGGGTTTGAATGAGGTGGTTTGAAATGGCAGCAACAGTGATACTGGGTCTTTTGGTGGCAATTGCATTTCTTTTCGGACTGCGCCGCATGTATCGTATTTTCGCAAAAGGTGACAATTGCTGCGGAGGTTGCAGCACGTGCTCCGCTGGCGGCAACAAGGTGAATTATGGCCAGTGGCTTGATAAGGTCAATAAATTCGACATGAAACGCAGTATAGATGTTGACGGGATGACATGTGAGCATTGCGTACATGCCGTAAAGAATGCTCTAGAGGGCGTAGATGGCGTCGTAGTGGCGGCTGTAAGTCTTGAGAAACGGTCTGCAAGGGTCGGACTAGAGCATGATGTGCCTGATGATGCATTGAAAGCTGCCGTAAAAAAGGCGGGTTATAAGCCTGGAGCTTGTGAGCCAGTCTGAAATATTGTACTGCCTATGGGCTGCTGTATTGAACAGCAGCCTTTTTTGCTGCTGAATTGATGCCGGGCTGTCGTGTAAAGCTTGATCCAGATGTACAAATCTCATCTTTTTTCGCAAGGAATATTGAAGATTTTGCAGAATATTAACGGATAAGGGGGACAGGTTATATGACTGAAGCGTTTACATGGCAGCTGTTTGACTGGATGGGAACGATAGCGTTCGCGGTATCCGGTGCGATGGTCGGTCTGTCTAAGAAAATGGATATGTTCGGGATAACTGTCCTGGCTGTGCTTGTTGCTGTCGGTGGAGGTATGACACGCGATGTCATTGCTGGCCTCACACCTCCGATGGCACTGCAGCATCCAACGGATCTTGTCATTGCGATCGTTACGGCGTTTGTAGTAAGCATCATATACGAGACTGTCTTGATAGACAGCAGACGCAGGAAAAGAGTGTCGTTAATCTACAACATATTCGATACGGTCGGGCTGGGATCATTCACGGTGACGGGCGTCATGACAGGCTTCTCCGTGCCGGACGGTAATTATTGGGCGCTGCCGGTCATGCTCGGCTTCCTCACGGCTGTGGGGGGTGGCATATTGCGCGACTTGTTTGCACAGAGGGTTCCTGTGGTCCTGAATACAGATGTATATGCTACGGCATCTATCGCCGGTGCATTGATCATATGTGCAGCAAATCTTTACATCGGGA
>OMZT01000018.1 GCA_900315615.1 uncultured Veillonellaceae bacterium
ATGTAGGGGGAATAAATATGAAGAAAAGCTACAAGATTGATGTCGATTGTGCCGCATGTGCCGATAAGATGGAGCAGGCAGCAAAACACACGCCAGGCGTAAAGGACGCCAATGTCAATTTCATGATGCTGAAGATGAAGGTCGAGTTTGAGGATGACGCTTCGCCGGCGGACGTGATGCCTGTCGTACGCGCGAATTGCAAAAAAGTCGAATCGGACTGCGAAGTGTTCTTCTAATCTTACAGGGGGTTCATGCCATGTCTTCACGGCAGAAAAAAGACTTGATACGTATCGTGCTGACGGCACTGCTGCTCGTGCTGTTCGCGTTTCTCCCGGCTAGTGGGCTGCAGAAGTTCGCGCTCTATCTCATCCCATACTTGATAGTCGGCTACGATGTGCTATATAAGGCCATACACGGGATACTGAACAGACAGCCGCTCGATGAGCATCTGCTGATGGCGATTGCGACCATTGGTGCGATGAGCCTTGCGGTGTATGAGGATGGCGACTACCTCGAAGGTATCGCGGTCATGTGGTTCTATCAGGTCGGCGAGTGGTTCCAGAGCTATGCCGTCGGAAAGAGCCGCAAGGATATCACGGCGCTGATGGATATCTGCCCAGACTATGCGAACATCGAGGGCGAGGGCGGCAAGCTGGAGCAGGTCGATCCCGACGAAGTGGAGAAGGGCACGGTTATCGTGGTGCTCCCAGGTGAGAAGGTGCCGATAGATGGCGTCGTCGTCGATGGTACATCTACGCTTAACACCAGCGCGCTTACGGGTGAGAGCATGCCGCGTGATGTGACCTCCGGACATGAGATATATAGCGGCAGTATCAATCTGACCGGTATGCTGCGCATACGCACGACGAAAGAGTTTGATGAGTCTACAGCATCGAAGATACTTGAGCTCGTAAGTGATGCTAGCTCACGAAAGTCACACTCCGAGAATTTCATCACGAGATTCGCGCGTATATATACGCCTGTCGTGGTATCGGCTGCTATCGCGCTCGCACTTTTGCCCCCACTCCTGAGGCTCTTGATGGGGTCACCTGCCGAATGGTCTGTCTGGGTCTATAGGGCGCTTGTGTTTCTCGTCATTTCATGCCCGTGCGCGCTCGTCATCAGCATACCGCTGTCGTTCTTTGCGGGACTTGGCGGTGCCAGCAAGGCAGGCGTGCTCGTGAAGGGGTCGAACTACCTCGAAGCTCTTGCCGATGTGGATACGGTCGTGTTCGACAAGACGGGCACGCTGACACGCGGTGTGTTCGAGGTAACGGCAGTTCATCCTGACCATATCGCAGAGAATGAGCTGCTTCATCTGGCCGCGCACGTAGAGCGTTACTCGAAGCATCCTATAGCGGCTTCGCTGCGCAATGCGTACAAGAAAGAGGCGGACGGCTGCGAGGTCACGAGCCATGAGGAAATAGCCGGCCAGGGCGTCAAAGCGCTCGTCAATGGTCATACCGTATGCGTCGGCAACACCAAGCTGATGGATGCGGTGGGCGCAAAATGGCATAACTGTGACAAAGACGTAGCTGGCACGATCTTGCATGTTGCCATCGATGGCACATATGAAGGGCATATCATCATAGCCGATGTGCCAAAGCCGACATCAAAATCTGCTATCAAAGCGCTAGGCAAAGTCGGCGTAAGGGAGACTGTCATGCTGACTGGCGATGCGAAGTCCGTTGCGGAGCATGTAGGTAAAGAGCTCGGTATATCTAGGGTGTTCAGCGATCTGCTTCCAGCTGATAAGGTCAAGAAGGTCGAGGAGCTACTGAAGGCAAAGCAGGGAGGCGCTGGCAAAGTCGCTTTTGTGGGTGATGGCATCAATGATGCGCCGGTGCTCTCGCGTGCAGATATCGGTATAGCGATGGGGGCGCTCGGCTCTGATGCCGCGATCGAGGCGGCAGATGTCGTACTGATGGACGATGATCCGAAGAAGATCTCGCAGGCCATACGTATATCGCGTAAATGCCTTGGTATAGTGCGTGTCAATACATGGGGTGCAATAGGTATCAAGATATTGTTCCTGCTGCTGGGTGCGCTTGGCATAGCTGGCATGTGGGGTGCAATATTCGCTGATGTCGGCGTGACCATTATCGCGGTCCTGAACGCGACGCGTGCACTGAGGATCGGCGGCACAGAAGTCAAAGCCTGAATCGAATAGTTTTACTGCTGCTCGCAGGCGTGAAGATGCGCTTGCGGCAGTTTTTTTAATTTATGTGTGGAGACTGCAGGATTTTCATATTGTCATAAAAAAGAATACATAAATGTTTCTCGAATAACGCATAGAGAGCGTATGCTGGAGGTGGCAGCTAGTGCTACAGGAGAATTATCGTATTACGAATGAGGAAGAGCTGCAGTCTGTTGTAAGCAGGATTGCCGGCAGCAAGGCTTATCAGGAGATGCATGCGGTATTGGTGCAGGTGTATACGGTCGGCACCAGACTTGAGCAGGCAGTCAGTGCTATAAAGCTGCTGCGTATGAAGCTTACGCGCGCTGTGGTCATTGGTATGTCATCGATGGGCGGCGAAGGGAATAAATGTGAGCGGCAACAGATATGGAAGCCTGATGCCAAGCTCGTATCAGATCCATACATATATATCAACTGCTGCTATTTTGCTTCTTCAGATATCACGCTCAAATATATTTCTGTAGACGATGCCAATGACCCAGAGTAGCAGCGTAAACTTGCACTCGAGCTTGCCAAAATACCAGAACTTAAGGGTGTAGAGGTGTTCTTTGCAGGCTTGAAGCTGCGTGTGGATGATTTTTTGGAGCAGCTGTCCGCAAAATGTCCGGATGTTGCTTTCTTTGGAATGGGTGCAGGCTTTAATGATTTTTCGGATGACAAGACGGATGTAAAGAGCTATTTCAGTGGGTATCACGTCCTGCGCGATGCGGTGAGGGAGTGGCAGAGCAACCAGTATCTTTCTGTGCAGGGGATGTTTTTCCAGGATGGTGTGGTACTGGCCTGTATGTCTGGGACGGAGCTAGCCGTGCGCATGCAGTACCTTTTTGGCTGGCACCCTGTCGGCAAGTATATGACGGTAAGCGATGTGAGTGACGACAACTATGTAGGCAAGATCGACGGCATTCCTGCGGCACAGATATATCAGAAGTATATCGGTGTACAGCCTGATGAATATTTCAATATGAATATCATAGAATTTCCCCTGGTACTTGAGCGCGCGGGGCAGGTTATCGGGCGTATCCCCATGTCCGTCGAGGAACGCTATGATTGTATAAGATTCCCAAGTGAGATACATGAGGGAGATCGGCTGAGGTTTTCATATGCGGATCCCCTGGAGATACTAGAAGAAACGCATACCGCAAGTGAGCAGATGCGCCGTCTGTCACCTCAGGCGATGTTCATGTTCGCGTGTGGCAGCCGTATCATATTCCTCGGTGATAGCGCGTCAGAGGAGGTCAGGGACTATCAGCGCTTCTGTCCACAACTTTCCTATCATAACGGTATGGGAGAGATATACAAGCTCGGAGAGCAGGGCGGCATGCTGACCGGTGCACTGGTAACGGTCGCGCTGTGGGAATGTGACGACTTTGATGCGTGCGAGTCGCAGCGTATAAAAGAGCCTGTGGAAAAGCGTAAGGGTGTGCCGCAGAGGATACCCTTGTCAGCTAGATTGGCACATTTCCTGAAGGCTACGACTGACGATACGGAAAACTATGCCCAAGAAGTCGAAGAGCAAGCGGCACATGCGGAGGCTGCAAACAAGGCGAAGAGCCAGTTCCTCTCCAATATGAGCCATGAGATCCGCACTCCTATCAATGCCATTATGGGATTGATAGGAGATGATACTCCGCGAATGTGATGATGATACGATACTGTCATACGCCGAAGATGTGCAGGGAGCGGCACAGCACTTGCTGGGAATCGTGAACGATATACTGGATTTTTCAAAGATAGAGGCTGGCAAGCTCGAGATCCTGCCCGTAGAGTATTCGCCGAGCTCGGTGCTGAACGATATTATCAACATGATTTCATCGCGCGCAGAAAAGAAGGGTCTGGACTTCCTCATAGATGTCGCGACGGATATCCCTAGCCTTTTGCGCGGTGATGAGGTGCGGCTGAAACAGGTATGCATGAACATCTTGACAAATGCTGTGAAGTATACGGAAAAGGGCTCGGTAACATTTAGGTCCAGCATCAAAAAGCTCGATTCAGATCACCTTATGCTTAGGGTCGAGGTAGAGGATACGGGCATAGGTATCAAAGAAGAGGACATGCCGAAGCTTTTCACCGCATTCGATTGCATAGAGGAAAAGCGCAACAGGACGATCGAAGGCACAGGGCTGGGTATGAATATCACGCAGCGGCTGCTGGGCATGATGGGATCGGCGCTTGAGGTGCGCAGCACGTACGGCAAGGGGTCTGTATTCTCGTTCAATCTGGTACAGGAGGTTATAGACTGGACACCGCTTGGAGATGTGGAGCAGGGCCTCAAGCAGGCAAAAACGGCACAGGCAGAACGTATGAAGCATGGCACATCATTCGTAGCACCGATGGCGCGTATACTCGTCGTCGATGATACAGAGATGAACCTCAAGGTGATAGTGAACCTCCTGAAACGCACCAAGATTCGGGTAGATACAGCTTTAAGCGGACAAGAATGCCTCGATATGGTACAGAACGTACACTATGATATGATTTTCCTAGATCATCGTATGCCCGGCATGGATGGTATAGAGACGCTGCACAGGCTGAACGCGATGAATCACCTCTCGCAGGACGCTCCGATCATAGCACTCACGGCTAACGCCATATCGGGTGCGCGCGAGCAGTATATGAAGGCAGGATTCAATGAATATCTGACGAAGCCTATAGATTCGGTAAAGCTCGATAATATTCTTATCAGCTATCTCCCTAAGGATAAGGTCACGCGCGTTAAAAGGGAAAAAGAGCAGGCACCGGATTTGCCGCAGTGGATGGACGATGTACCTGATGTGGACAAAGAAGCTGGCTGTCGAAACTGTGGAACACCCGATGCGTATCTCGAGGCGATGGAGGTGTTCTATGATGGGCTGACGGATACTATAGATACGATCAACGCGTTCTATAATGCAGAGGATTGGCATGACTATACAATAAAGGTGCATGCCCTGAAGAGCTCCGCACGCATCATCGGCGCGAAAAAATTGTCGAAGCTCGCCGAGCGGCTGTAAGCGGCAGGTGACGCGGGGCGGATAGAAGAGCTACGCCGCGACACACATAAGCTTATAATGATGTGTCAGAAATTACAGCAGGTATTAAGACCTTTCATGGAGAAAGAAGAAGCATCGGAGGATTTGCCAGAGATGGAGCCTGAGGAGCTTCAGGAAGCATACGAGGCATTGAAGGAGTTTGCAGCGGCCTTCGATTATGATGACATGATATACGTCTTGGAAAGCCTCAGCGACAAGAAACCGCCAGAAGCTGAGAAAGAGCACTGGGCGGCAGTCGTGAAAGCTGCACGTCAGCCAGATTGGGAAACATTACGCGGACTGCTCAGCTAAGCCAGGGGGGAAGGATATGGGAAATAAAATCTTATTCATAAGCGAAGGAAAATCACTTATTATAAATGCGATACTGCGCAATCTCCAAAAGCATGGCTATGAGCCTGTGAACTGCCATCTCGATGTGGGGGAGATCAATCAGCATCAGGCGGAGACGGATATCTTCCTGCTGTATCTAAATGATGGTGCAGATGCGAAGGATGATGTGCTGGTATTTCTGAAGGATCTGTGCACGGAAAAACAGAAGCTCCTGATACTGCTGGGAAATCCAGCCGATATACTCAGCGTGGAGCAGTACATACCAGAGGCATTGATATCGGCAACGTTCGAGCGGCCTGTACAGGTGGAGGCACTGCTTGATGAGCTGGATTATCTGCAGGACGTGAATGCCGCGCAGGGCAGGCTGAAGCATATACTGCTCGTGGATGATGATGAGACGTTCCTCAAGACGCTCAAGAACTGGCTTGAGCGGCAATACCGCGTCACAATCGTCACAAGCGGTGCACAGGCCATGATGTATGTCGCAGAAAAGCAGCCAGACCTTATCCTTCTCGACTATGAGATGCCGGTCACGAGCGGACC
>OMZT01000075.1 GCA_900315615.1 uncultured Veillonellaceae bacterium
ATACTATCCTGTCAAAGAGCCGGTAGCTGCCATGGATATCCAAAAGCTTTGGGAGAAAATGCTATGCACAGGTCAGCATCCGATAGGTGGACTGAGTGCAGGACTCTTCACGCCGGAGCTTTTGACAGTGTGCCACTGGCTCGAAGGATGCTTCATAGACGAAAGGCCGCTTGTATTCGTGATGTGGCGTGAGCTTTGCCATGCGGCAGAAAACATGCAGGGCATTGCCGGAATACTCAGGGCAGATTTCTGTGAGGTCGATACGAGAGTAGCTATAGATCCGTTTCTCTGGCATCAGATCCAGTGGGCTCTGCTCTTGCAGGATGAAAAAGACGCAGGCATATTGCAGAATGGATGGCAAGCATACCTCGCCAAATGCGCATCCGTCAAAGGACAGCATGAACTCTTGGCGCAGTCACCGCTCTATCCGGAGTACCAGCGCATACTAGGCGCATTGACGGGTACGGAAAAGTAATACGTGAAAATCACTCCTCTTAGGCGGGAGTGATTTTTGCATCCTCCTCTATAGGCGGTGAAATGGACTTTTGAGCGGTTTTATGGTATACTGGTTCTCTAGGGATTTTTGCATATACATTGTTGAGGTGAATAGATTTGGAATTTGGTGAGGGGAGCATTATCCCGGTCAATCTTGAATCCGAGATGAAAAACTCCTATATCGATTACGCGATGAGCGTCATCGTCTCTCGTGCACTGCCGGATGTGCGCGACGGCATGAAGCCTGTTCACCGCCGTATCCTGTATGCTATGCAGGAGGCGGGCATGGGCTCTACGAAGCCGTACAAGAAGTCCGCGCGTATCGTCGGTGAGGTTCTTGGTAAGTACCATCCGCATGGTGATTCGTCTGTGTACGATGCGATCGTGAGGATGGCACAGGATTTCTCTATGAGGTATCCGCTCGCTGATGGCCATGGGAACTTCGGATCTGTCGATGGTGACCCGGCTGCTGCTATGCGTTATACCGAGGTGCGCATGTCGAAAATCTCGGAGCTTATGCTGCAGGATATCGACAAGGACACGGTTGAGTTTGTACCGAACTATGATGAGTCGCTGAAGGAGCCGTCGGTGCTGCCGGCGAAGTTCCCACAGCTGCTCGTGAACGGCACGTCGGGTATCGCTGTAGGCATGGCGACGAATATCCCGCCGCACAATATGGGCGAGGTCATCGATGGCACACTCATGCTGCTTGAGAATCCAGACGCGACTGTCGACGAGCTCATGCAGGTGATAAAGGGGCCAGACTTTCCGACGGGCGGTCTCGTCCTCGGACGCACGGGCATAGAGCAGGCGTACCGCACAGGCCGCGGCGTGATAAAGATGCGTGCAAAGGCACATATAGAGACCATGTCAAACGGCAAGCCGCGTATCATCGTGACGGAGCTGCCGTATCAGGTGAATAAGGCACGTCTCATCGAGAAAATCGCTGAGCTGGTGCGCGATAAGTCCATCGAGGGTATCACGGATCTGCGTGATGAGTCAGACCGCGATGGTATGCGCATCGTCATAGAGCTTCGCCGCGACTGTAATGCGAAGGTCGTGCTGAATCAGCTCTATAAGCATACGCAGCTGCAGGATAGCTTTGGCGTCATCATGCTGGCACTCGTCGATGGACGTCCGCGCGTACTTACGCTGAAGGAAGTCCTCTCGTACTACGTGAAGCACCAGGAGGATGTCATCACCCGCCGTACGAAGTACGAGCTGGCAAAGGCAGAGGCGCGCGCTCATATACTTGAAGGACTGAAGATCGCACTCGATCATCTGGATGCTGTCATCACGACGATTCGCGAGAGCCGCACGGTTGATATCGCGAAGAATGCTTTGATGGAGGGCTTCGATCTCTCCGAAAAGCAGGCACAGGCGATACTCGATATGCGTCTGCAGCGTCTCACCGGTCTCGAGCGCGACAAGATCATGGAGGAATTGCAGGAAGTCTTGAAGAACATCGCATATCTGAAGGGCGTCCTGGCAGATGAATCCAAGATTCGCGGTATTATCCGTGACGAGCTTACCTCCGTGAAGGAGAAATACGGTGATGAGCGCCGCACGGAGCTCACGATCGATACATCTGAAATCGGCGTCGAGGATCTCATAGCGGATGAGGATGTCGTGATCACCATCACACACCGCGGCTATATAAAGCGCATGCCGCTTGACACGTACAAGAATCAGAAGCGCGGCGGCAAGGGTATCACTGGCATGGGCACGAAGAATGAGGACTTTGTCGAGAATATCCTCGTGACCACGACGCATCATACGATACTGTTCTTCACCACGAAGGGACGTGTGTTCCATCTGAAGGCGTATGAGGTCAACGAGGCCAGCCGCAAGGCGAAGGGAACGGCCATCATCAACCTCTTGCAGCTCGAAAATGGTGAGGGTATCACCGCAGTGCTGCAGGTCAAGGAGTTCAACCCTGAGAGATACCTCTTCATGGCTACGAAGAGGGGCTATGTGAAGAAGACGAGGCTCTCAGAGTTCAAGTCTATGCTGCGCTCGGGTCTCAAGGCCATCACGCTCGCAGACGACGATGACCTCATCGGCGTGAAGTTCACGGATGGCGACCGCTATGTCGTACTCGCTACGAAAAATGGTATGGCAATCGCATTCGATGAGGACGATGTCCGCTCCATGGGCAGGACGGCGCGCGGTGTACGCGGTATCCGCCTGGGTATCGGCGATGAAGTCGTCGGTATGGACAAGCTCAAGCGCGAGTGCGAACTGCTCACCGTTACCGAAGAGGGCTATGGCAAGCGCACAAAGACAGAGGAGTACCGCGCACAGACACGCGGTGGCAAGGGCTTGATAAACTTCAAGGTCACGGAGAAGACGGGACCTGTCGTCGCTATCAAGGTCGTACACTCCGGTCAGGAGCTCATGCTCGTGACGACGGAAGGCAAGGTCATCCGCACGGACATGGACGGCATCTCCGTTATCGGGCGCAGCACGCAGGGCGTGAAGCTCATCGATACAGAGGATAATGACAAGGTAGCATCACTTGCTACGATGTAATATGTAGCAAAAAAGGCTCTGCATGAGTGATATTATCACTTATGCAGAGCCTATTTTTTGTTTCTCAAGTTCCGAATGAGCCAGAAATATTTTTGCACAGAAATAGGACCGCTACACGTGATTACGCGCAGTGGTCTTTTGGTATCCTTATGGGCTTTCCGCATCACTTTTCACGATTGTAGAGGTCAGTGCAGAGTCATGTAATGACGAATCTTCTCCCAGCTAAGGTGATATTGCTCCTGCAATTTTTTTTTGATAGCATCATCAGGAACATTAAACCCTCTAAGCGCAAAGATTATTGAACGTATACTATTCTCTCTCCTGCTCAATGCCTTGCTTGATGCCGAAATTTTTTGCATAGCGAAGATGAGCTGCCTGATCGCGGCGGAATTTCTCTGCCTTTTCGTAGGCACGACGAGCCACCTCGTCCTGCGTAAACATTTTCTCCACCTCCACAGCG
>OMZT01000187.1 GCA_900315615.1 uncultured Veillonellaceae bacterium
GTCGTGAATATGATTCCGGCGGCGAAGGTCGGGCATATAGGCCTTTACCGTGACCCGGAGACCTTGAAGCCAGTGGAGTATTATTGTAAGCTTCCAAAAGATGTCGGTGAGCGCGAGCTCATCGTCGTGGATCCGATGCTTGCGACGGGAGGCTCATCTTCAGCAGCACTAACTATGCTGAAGGAGAAGGGCGCAAAGAGCATGATACTCATGTGCCTTGTGTCTGCGCCTGAGGGCATACGACTCGTCAATAAGGAACATCCCGATGTGCCGATATATGTCGCGGCAATCGATGATCATCTGAACGATAAGGGATATATCGTCCCTGGACTCGGTGATGCGGGAGACCGTATTTTCGGGACACTATGATAAGATAGTAAAAAAAAACTGCTGCATATCAAAATGCAGCAGTTTTTTTACTATCTTAGGATCGCGGTATTTTCTTGATGCGTTCTCCATCGAATGATGGGATGAGATTAAGCACATCCTTTGGACAGTGATCAACGCATAGATTGCAAGCTATGCACGCCTCCGGACGGAATATGAAGATGATTTCTTTATCTGTCCGTGTCATCTGTAATGCATTTGCGGGACATACCGTTACGCACAGATGACATGCAGTGCAGCCGGTGCTTACCGTGATACCAGGCTGCAGGCTGTCAGGGAGCGGTACAGCAACCGCATTCTGTGCATTGAAGCGCTCTGGCATGGTGTTTTGCGGTACGGCACTCTTGAGCCCGCTACGGACGCTTTTCATGAGCTCACTGAAGAGGTGCCGTCTGCTTACGTTGCTAACAGGCGACGGCTTCTTTTTAGGTGGCTGGACGACAGTCGTCTTTATTTTAGGGCGATGGGAGGATTCGAGTGCATCATTTGCCGCGTTTAGTTCTTTTTCGAGCCAGTCAGCTACTGCAGGATTGCATCCAGCACATCTTGATATATCTATTGCGGCGCCCCTTACCATACCTATGGCACTGAGGATCCTGCGGTTCAAGAAGCCGAGACATTCTGGACCGTCTGGATCTATATTGCGGCATGCGAGTACGGTTTGCTCCATATCGAATATGCGACTGAGACTAGCAGCATAATCATTTGCGGATGCGATTGCCCCTACGGGGCATACGGCCGTGCAAAGTCCGCATCCAGTGCATGACTCTTGATCGATGTGACCTTCTGTTATGGCATGTTCAGGACAGATGTCTATGCAAAGGTTGCATCTGCTTTGCGTGTAGCGGCGCAGGCATGAGCTCATATCTATATTTCTGTTGTTCATCACAAAATACCTCTGATGGATTTTTCTTTAGTATAACATATAAGACATGAAATGTAATCTTAATACAATCGATTTCATAGAGTTTGACAAATACCTAGAGGGGGTATATAATATAGTCAAATACCGTATAGGGGTATAGCAAAGAGGTGATAACATGAGTGATGATGAATGCAATGGCAGCTGCGACTGCTGTGCACATTTCAAGGAGCATCCGCGCGATGAAGCGATGATACGCTCATTGGAGAACAGGCTGAACAGGATGATCGGTCAGCTTGGCGGCATAAAGAAGATGATTGATGAGAATCGTTACTGCGGAGATATCCTTGTGCAGGTATCGGCTGTCGAGAGTGCGCTTCAGAACTTCGGATATGTCGTGCTCGAAAATCACATGCAGACATGCGTTGCCGACAAGATCAAACGAGGCGATGAAAGCATCATAGGTGAGACGATGGGACTCATCAAGAAGCTGAAATGAGGTGGCACATGGATGAAGGAAAATGAGAAATTCAATATAACGGGAATGTCATGTGCAGCATGCAGTGCCAGGGTCGAGCGTGCTGTATCAGCCGTGCCTGGCGTAAACGATGTGTCTGTGAACCTGCTGACGAACTCTATGCTTGTAAGCTATGATGAGACGACATCCGACGCGAATATCATCATGGCAGTAGAGAAGGCGGGCTATGGAGCAAGCCTTGCTGCGGCTGCAGTGAAGAAGGCTGATTATGCATCAATAGAACGGGCAGAGAGAGAAGCACTTGAGGATCACGAGACACCTCTTATACTCAGGCGATTGATCTTGTCCATTGTCCTGCTCGTGCCGCTTCTATATGTGTCGATGGGGCATACGATGCTGGGACTTTCGATTCCCACTGTGATGGATGGCAACCCGCTTATCATAGGCCTGTATGAGCTGCTGCTGTCAGCTGCTATCATGATCGTGAATCACAAATTCTTCGTGAATGGCCTGCGAAATGTCTTTTCGGGCGGCGTCAATATGGATACACTCGTGGCCCTTGGAAGCGCGTCCGGATTTATTTACAGCACGGGTGTGCTGTTCTCTATGATGGACTCGGCTATGAGGGCGGATTTCGCAGCGGTAATGGCAGGTGGAACGGATTTTTATTTTGAGACGGCTGGCATGATATTGACACTCATCACCGTGGGAAAGCTGCTTGAAGCGAGAAGCAAGGGCAGGACGACGAATGCACTGAAGGGGCTTATGGACCTGGCACCCAGGACTGCACATGTGTTACGTGATGGCAAAGAGGAAGAGATAGCAGCCGAAGATGTCGTGTCAGGTGATACGTTCGTCGTGCGTCCTGGTGAGAGCTTTCCTGCTGATGGTGTCGTGCTAACGGGTGAGAGTGCTGTGAATGAGTCTGCCCTTACGGGTGAAAGCATGCCTGTGGACAAGTCAGAAGGCAGTACCGTGAGTGCGGCGACGATAAACCAGAATGGCGTACTCACCTGTCGCGCTACGCGCGTCGGTGGTGATACCACTTTGCATCAGATCATAGAGATGGTGCAGACGGCTGCGGGCTCAAAGGCAGATATATCGAAGATAGCCGATCGTGTATCTGCCGTGTTCGTTCCTGCGGTCATCGCGGCGGCTGCGTTGACGGGATTGGTATGGTACTTCGCGATGGGTGAAGGAGTGAGCTTTGCACTTGCGCGTGCCATGAGCGTGCTCGTCATCAGCTGCCCGTGCGCGCTGGGGCTTGCAACGCCAGTCGCGATCATGGTGGGCAGCGGTAAGGGCGCTAATAACGGTATCCTGTTCAAGACGGCGCAGTCACTAGAGGATATGGGACGTGTGGATTTCGTCGTGTTGGATAAGACCGGCACATTGACGAA
>OMZT01000078.1 GCA_900315615.1 uncultured Veillonellaceae bacterium
AGATAATATCTTTGTCAAAGAAATCTTGTCAGTGGGCAAGAAGGATAAGAACGGCAAACAGCTGGTATCTTGGCGCGAGTATCGCAATTACACGCGACAGTATGAGAACATCAACGAAGAGAAGCTCGCCACACTAAAGGCTAGCGAAGGCGTGCAAATCCTTGATACAACCGAAGTGGAGAACTCCGGTGGTAAGCTCTACAACGTGCTTGTACGTGAGGGACCTGCCGATATCCACAAACTGACCGGCTATGTGCCGCACTTCTTCCATGACTACTTTGTACGCGTCGTAAACCATGACGGCAGTTCGGAGGTCGTAGGCAGCGGCCGCACTGAGACCGATGCTATCAAGATAGGCGAGCAGTATGCAAAGGAGCATGAGCTCGAAGAAGGGCAGACCATACATATCAGCCCGAAAATCTTTGATATAGGCACTATGAGCGGAGGTGAAGTTAGCGAGTCAACATATGGCGCTATCCTAGGCGATATGGACTTCTTCAAGGTACAGGAAGCTGTAGCGAAGAATAACGACATGACACTCGACGATGCGAAACGCATGCTCGATGGTTCCGTGCGCATGAAGAACCGACACCGCTTCTTTGGAAACGCGATGCACCGCAAGGGCACTAAGGGCTTTGAAACCGATATGGAGTGGGTGCTCAGTCACTACTTCAATACAGTCAGTCGTTATGCCGCAATGGAAAGCGAATTCAAGCCTAAAGCCATCTCCATGTATGAGCGCATGTTCGGCGACTTCAACAAGGATCATCACGGATTGGCTAAGTACGTCAAAGACTACATCAACGACATCAACGGCAATCCGTCCTCGCTGGAGCAAATCATCAACAAAGTACTTCAGAGTACAGCACTTTTCCGTAAAGTCATCACGCCGGTATTCGGCGAGCGTGCGGCGCTGACGATAGGCAATGGCTTGGCAAACAAGATTTCTTACTTGACGCTAGGCCTTAATATGTCATCCGCACTGCTGAACTTCACGCAGCTTATGAACAGCGCGGCTTATCTTGGAAATCCTGCACTCATTGTTACAATGGTGGCAAAAGGCAGGCATCACAAGTACACACGCAAAGAACTGCGTATTCTCGTAGAGACTGGTGTGCTGAATGATATCGGCCTAGATAGCGGCAGCGGCTACGACCAGGCGCGCGCACATATTCGCCGCGCAAACAGTATCGGGGGCAAGATAAACAATGCTATTGACGCGGCGGCAACGCTTCCATGATATTCTTCCGTGAGGCGGATGCAATCTGCCGTCGTGGCACCGTGCTTGCCGCCTACGAGCTGGCAAGAAAGGGCAAGGCACCACAGCACAAAGGGTACATGATGTCACATGACGAGGCTATAGCCTATGCAAAAGACGTCAACCGCAGAGCGAACTTCGATTACAGTGTAGCCGACGCGGCAAATATATTCCGCCGCGGCAGTATCGTTTCTCAGCTCGCACTCCAGTTCAAGAAGTACGGTTTCAAAGAGCTTGAAGTCATGGCGGACTTTTCACCGTGGAGCAAAAAGACAAACCGCAAGCAGAAGATTATGTTCTGGGGTATGTACTTCATGCTCGCAGGCTTGCTGAATATAACAAAAGCGGAGCTACAATGCTCCGCTGCCGCTATATTCATTTGAAATAATTTATATGCATTGCTGTCTTAACTTCATCGAGCGTGGCTGCTGCAGTCTCGCGAGCTGCATCAGAGCCTTTATGAAGCATTTCCATGACAGCAGGTATATCCTTTGCATATTCTTCACGACGTTCACGCATTGGACTCAGTATTTCTTCAAGGATTGAAGCAAGGAATTTTTTGATTTGAACATCTCCAAGTCCACCACGTTTGTAATGATCCTTCAGCTCATCGAGGGAAGAGTAATCCTTTAGGTATCTCTCAAAATGTTCTTTCTTGCAGAAAGCATCGAGATAGGTGAATACCGTATTTCCCTCGATATGACCAGGATCTTCCTTATGGATATGTGTCGGATCGGTATACATCGACATTACCTTAGTGCGTACATCCTTTGCGGAATCCGAAAGATATATGCAATTGCCGATGGATTTAGACATCTTAGCCTTGCCATCTGTACCAGGAAGGCGCAGGCAGGCATCCTTTTTGGCGAGATATATTTCAGGCTCTACGAGTACTGGCGAGTATATCTCATTAAACTTACGTACGATTTCCCGCGCTTGCTCAAGCATAGGTTTTTGATCTTCACCAACTGGTACTGTCGTTGCTTTGAACGCAGTTATATCTGATGCCTGACTTACAGGATAGCAAAAGAAACCAAGAGGTACGCTTTCACCAAAGCCCTTCTGGCTGATCTCTGATTTGACAGTTGGATTACGGCCTACGCGGGAGACGGTCACAAGGTTTAGGTAATAAGTCGTCAGTTCAGTCAGCTCAGGGATTTGGGATTGGATGAATATAGTGCATTTCTTAGAATCCAATCCGACTCCTAGATAATCCAGTGCGACCTGAGCTACAGATTCGCGAACTTTCTCTGGATTCGCGAAGTTGTCCGTTAGTGCCTGCACATCTGCAATCATTATGAAGATCTTTTTGAATTCTCCAGTGTTTTGCAGTGCAACGCGTTGTCTGAGTGATCCGACATAATGGCCAATATGGAGCTTTCCAGTCGGACGGTCTCCGGTTAGTATGATTTTTTCTGACAATTCATTTCGCCCTTTCCTCAGGAAAATTTATTGTGCGTATAAAATATTATAGCGTTAAGTGAGGAAATATTCAAGTTTATATCACTGTTGGTCTATTATAGATATCCTGTACCTGTTTGACAGGATATTGACAAATGGGAAAGATGATAGTAGTATTTACTTGTCAGAAGTGATATTGGGTATCAAATATGCTTGATTTACTTTTTGATGTGGAGCAGGTGCCATGATTGGATATAACCATATTGGCATAATAGAGAATCCGGTATAAGCCGGAGCGGTCCCGCCACTGTGAGGGGAGCTTATCTGTAGGTGTTTAGGCACAGTCACTGGCATACAGATGTGTATGCTGGGAAGGCACAGATATATGCGATGAACCGAGCCAGGAGAACTGCCTGCTTGACGATTGCCGTTATTACCCACGAAGGATGGGGAGGAAATCCACCTGGCATATTATGTGCTCTGTTGTGCATGGTTCAGGCTACGGCGGACTTCCTTATGGAAGCCCTTTTTTTACGGGCAGAACTTTTTGGAGGAGAGTGTCTTATGAAAAGCAGTATTAAGAAAATGATCGTAGCTGGTGTTGCATGCACTTTCGCATTGGGGCTCGGATATCAGCAGGCTGATGCAGCGTATATGCTTAACCCGGAAGTAAAGAATGCTACGCCGGCACTAAAGCAGGCAGCGCAGATCGGTGTCCTAAAGTATGATAATCCTGCTATGAAGAATTTGGAGAATAAAGATGCTATCGTTGTGATGAGCTTCGGCACGACATTCAAGCAGACGCGTCAAAAGACCATCGATGCAACGATAAATGCTATCAAGGCCGCTCATCCAAATACGAAGGTCGTTACGGCTTTTACTTCTCATATAATCATCGATAGGATTAAGGCTAAGGAAGGGCTTGAGATTCCTACACCTGAGCAGGCTCTCGACCAGTTGAAGAAGGACGGCTATACACGCATAGCACTTGCTTCCCTCGATGTGATACCTGGTATGGAATATGAGTATAATAAAGCTATATTCAATGAATATAAAGATCAGTTCAAGAAGATGACGCTTGGAACTTCTCTGATATATTGGCAGGGTCAGGAGGGGCAGACTGATGAGGTTACAGAGGCCCTTAAAGCTCTGTCAAGCCAGTTCCCTAAGTGCGGCAAAGATGACGCTATACTGATTATGGCTCATGGTACTCCACATCCGTCTAATGCATATTATTCTGTTATGCAGTCAAGGCTGAAGGAAATGGGCATGAATAATGTTTACATCTACTCTGTAGAGGGCTGGCCATCTCTCCAGGATGTTATAAAAGAGCTCAAGGCAAAGAACGTGAAGACTGTCACGCTTATGCCTATGATGATGGTTGCTGGCGACCATGCAAATAACGACATGGCAGGCGATGAGCCGGATTCTCATAAGTCGATCCTGAAAAAAGCTGGATTCAATGTGAATACGTATATCCATGGTATCGGTGAGAATAAGCAGATTCGTGATCTCTTTGTAAATCGTGCAAATGAATCATGGGATGCATTGCAGGCAGATAAATAAGCTATAGAACTTTTAAAGGGCGGGAGCAGTCAATGCTTTTCCGCCCTTTTTTGTTGCAGTTGTGATTGCAGCATGATAATATAATACGGGGTATTGAGATAATAGTGCAGTAAGGCGTAGCTGGAACTTGTTAGGGTATATAGTTTCACTTTAGAAAGGTGTAACCGACTTGTGATATGTGTAGAGCATTTATTGAAGAAGTATCGCCATACAGATAAATATCATAAAATATCATGGAAGACTGCAGTTGATGATATATCATTTTCTATACCGCAGGGGATGATATTTGGTTTACTTGGCCCAAACGGAGCAGGAAAAACAACTACTATTCGCATGCTTACTATGTTGACGGAGCCGACATCAGGAAAAATATTATATGATGGAACAGATATAAATGGCCATGAACGAGAGATGAAGCGCATTATCGGAGTTGTGCCGCAGCAGGTGAATTTCGATCAAGACCTGACTATCGGAGAGAACCTAGAACTGCATGCCAGGCTTCATCATATGGGATATCGTGAACGTCATGCACGTATTGCGGAGTTGCTGCATTATATGGAGATGGAAGACGTTGTCAACGATAATATACGTCAGCTTTCTGGCGGAATGAAACGCCGTGTATTGATTGCTCGGGCACTGATACATCGTCCTAAGGTATTATTCATGGATGAGCCGACAGTTGCACTCGACCCGCAGGTCAGGAGGCGTATCTGGGATCTTGTACGTAAGATGGCATATAATGGCACCACAGTTCTTCTTACGACACATTATATCGAAGAGGCAGAGAACCTTTGCAGCAACGTAGCTATAATGAATAAAGGCAAGATTATAGCGGAGGATACACCTGAGGCTTTTTGCAAGAGCCTTGGCAGATATGTTGTCGAATGGGACGAGAATGGAGAACGGAAATATAGATTTTTCTCTGATCGTCGTGATGCAGCGGAGCTTATGTCGTCGTTGGAAACAGATGCATTGCTTCGGGAATCAAACCTTGAAGACGCATTCATAGAGATAACAGGACGTAGTCAGGGACTGTGATTTTATCCACCTTGCCGCATATATACGTACGTGATAAAATATACTTTGTATTTTGAGATACATTGATTGAAATGTGACGGTTTTTAGCCTATTATACGAAGCAAAATATTTTATTATAGGAGAGCGAACAGATGAAGTACTATCGTATAAAATTATCCCTAAAGGGTGTTAAAGAGAAAATATGGCGCCTCCTGTATGTGCCTGATTATATTACATTTGCACAGCTAGCGATTATCATAGATAAGGTATTCGGGCTGGATGGCGATGGAGAATATCACTTC
>OMZT01000079.1 GCA_900315615.1 uncultured Veillonellaceae bacterium
ATGCCGACCCTTTCAAGATAGGAGATGGCAAGCTCCTTTGCCTGCTTTTTTGATAATGTGCTTTCGCTTAGATGTATGGCTTCAAGGAGCTGGCTGCCCATCGTCATCGAGGGATTCAGTATCGTCAAAGGATCCTGGAACGCCATCGCGATGCGCCTGCCGCGTATGGACTGCATATGCCGGTCGCTCCAGCTGGTGATGTCATCGCCATCTAAGGCTATAGAGCCCCTGATGATAGAGGCCTCGCGTGGCAGCAGCTTCAGTATCGATCTGCAGAGCACTGATTTACCACTTCCGGACTCGCCGGCAAGTACAAGTACCTCACCCTTCTTTAGTGACAGGGAGACACCCTGAAGGGCATGCACTATCCCATATGACAGACTGAAATCTACGGCGAGATCATTTATCGTCAAAGCGTTCATTCCATTACCTCTGAATAAAAGCAGCCATCAGCTTTTTGCCAATGGCTGCATAAAAATCACTTTATGTCCCAGTCCTCGATGTTCCACATCACACCAGCGGCATGATGGCCGAGTACATGGCTTGTGTCGAGCCCCGTTACCTTACTGCTTGATACGTAGCTGCCATCGAGATAGGCAATCATGATGAATGCCGGGCGGTCAGCCCATTCCCTCTGGAACTCTTTGTATGCTTCCTGGCGTTTAGCTTTATCGTATGACCTGCGCGCAGCGGTCAGCCATCTATCGACAGCCTGATCGCTGTAATGCGTGTAGTTGCCGCTTGCACCTGTCACGAAAAGATCATATGTGCCGTTGTCCGGATCGTATGGAGCCGCGTCGCCGATGAGGAACGTCTGCAGGGATTTCCAGTCGAGCTTAGGTACGATATGTACCGTCATCTCGACACCAGCATCCTTGAACTGGCTCGATACGAGCTTTGCGATATCGACGCGCTCATGCTCGTACTCGCGTACATCTATGGTGAATGAGAGCCGCTCTCCATTCTTGGTGTAGATGCCGTCATCGCCGCGCGTCCAGCCGAGAGAAGCCATCTTTTCATGGAACGTCTGCAGGTTGAACGCCCTCTTTTCGACATCTGTGTTGATGTAGTCTTTGTTCATCTGCAGCGGGCTGTAGGCGACCTCGCCTTTTCCTGCGAGTATGCTCTCGACGATGGCCTGCTTGTCTATCGCGTAGCCGAGTACAGAGATGAGCTCCTTGTGCTTTATCCAGAATGCGTTTGTGAAATTCGGTGCCAGTGCACGATAGTCAGCCGTCTTGAAGTCGTACACGGTGAACTTGTCGTTACCGCGGAAGCTCGCCGCGTTCTGCGCATTCAGCCATGCGATATCGATATCTCCCGACTTGACCTGCGTGGCCTTCATGTTCTCATCAGGGATGATCTTGAAGATGATCTTATCGATGTTCGGCTTCTTTCCGTAGTAATCATCGTTTTTCGCCACGATGATGGACTGCCCCTTGTCCCAGCTCACGAATTTATAGCGGCCCGTGCCGATCGGATGGCGATTGAACTCATCCGTCATGATGTCCTTGCCTTCTAAGAGGTGCTTCGGCAGTATGCCTATCGTGAGATAGTTCAGCATGGCGGCGTTCGGCTTTGCAAGCTTCACCTTCACGGTCAGAGGATCTGCCACCTCCACGGAGGCGATCTCCTTGTAGTTGTCCGTGATGGATGCCTCGAGGTCCTTATTGCTCGTCAGTGTGTCGAGCGTGAACTTTACATCATCTGCGGTAAAGTCCTTGCCATCGTGCCATTTGACGCCCTGGCGCAGATGAAACGTGTATGTCAGGCTGTCCTGATCGAAATCGTAGCTTTCTGTAAGGTCAGGCACAGGCTCTCCCTTGCTGTTATACTTCATGAGCCCCGAGAAAATGATGTCAGGCAGCTCGTCATGCGTGTTCAGTATAGAATTGATCGAGGTGTAGTCTGCGCTGGCAAATGTCAGCACCTTGCCGTCTTTCCCGCTCGACTCCCTGCCACAGCCGGTGAGCGTGCCGAGAGCGAATATGATCACGGCCAGTATGATGCCGTATCTGTAGTATGATTTCATCATTTTCTCCTTTCAAAACTAAAGATTGCTGCTTTTTTTGATGACGTGCTTCCTGAATGTCTGCCCGATGTTCGTTATGCAGACGAGCGTGATGACAAGAAACATGCCCGGTATCACGACGACCCACCACGAATTTGTCAGCAGTGCGCGTCCTGCCAGTGAGAGCATGCTCCCCCATGAGACGACCTCCACGGGCAGGCCGATACCGAGGAAGCTCAGCGTCGACTCTATCATTATCGCTGATCCGATGCTGGCAACGAGCATGAAAAGTATGGGGGAGAGGAAATTCGGCAAAAGGTGCCTGAGCGCGATATGCGGCAGTCCGGCACCCATGAGCCGTGATGCCCAGACGTATTCACTCCCTCGTATCTGCCGTACCTCGCCGCGCACGATACGCGCGAGGTTCATCCAGTGCGTGATCCCGATGACGATGGAGATACTGAGTATGCCGGGCTTCGGGATGAACGCGAGCAGCAGGAGCATGAGTAGTATCGACGGTATACTGCTCGTGAGCTCTGCCGTACGCATCATGATATTGTCGAGCCAGTCGGGACCCATGCCGCTGAGGCAGCCATATGCTATCCCGATCGTCGATGAGATGATCATGCTCAAAACGCCGATAGATAGAGAGACGCGTCCGCCATACCAGAGGATAGAATATATGTCGCGCCCCATCGAGTCCGTACCGAAATAGAACTCAGAGCTAGGCGGCTCATTGATGTCCTGCAGATAGAAATGTGCAGGATCGTGATTGGAAAGCAGTGGCGCTGCCATGCAGCCGGCGATGATGATGCCGAGCACGACAAAGGAGAGCCAATGCGTGTGAAGCCGCCTGGCACGGTGCCCCGTAGGCAGCTGCGTGCGCACAGCACTTGCACCGATCAGTGTAAATTCTCCGTCTGCCATACGGCACCTCCCTCATCTGCCTTCATGCGCGGATCGATATATTCATTGATGAATTGCGCCATGAGCCCTGCGAAGATCACCATGGCTCCTGTTAAAAGCACGATGACCATGAGCAAGTTGTAGTCGTGATACTTCGCACTTTCTATCGAGAGGCTTCCTAGTCCCGGATACGAGAACACCGCCTCGACGACATACGTACCGCCGATGATATGATTGACCGATATCGCCATGATGTTGACGATGGTAGGCCAGACGTTTCGGAGGCAATGCGTGATGAGCACCCGCCAGCGGCTCAGCCCCTTGCTTTTCGCAAGAAGCACATATTCCTCACGCACCTCATCGAGCAGCTTGTTACGTATCATGTACGCATAGTACCAGACATGGCTCAAGACCATGACGGCGATGGGCAGGATCATATGCTCGAGCCGGTTCAGCGGATCTGCCGCGTACCCCGGGTCATAGGCACCGCTGCCGGGCAGCAGGTGGAGATTGACATTAAACACGAGTATCAGCATGAGCCCCAGCCAGAACGGAGGCAGATAGTAGGCGATCGTTCCGAGCTTGCACAAGGTGAAGTCTATCCATCTGTCCTCATAATATGCACAGCAGAGTGCCAGAAGCAGTGCCAGCGCGAATACGATGACATATGAAAATGTACCGAGCAGCAACGTATTGCCGATATAGTCGCCGATGACCTTCGTGACGGGCTCCTTATATTTGTAGGAGATGCCGAAATCGCCATGAGATACACCCTGCAGCCAGCTCGCATACTGGACGTAGACGGGCGCATCGAGTCCGAGACGCTGTATCGCCTGGTCGTGCTCCTCGGGCGTCATCTGCTCGACGCGCTCACCGTAGAACGATTTGAGCGGATCTCCCGGTGCAGAGCGCGCGGCAAAAAACGTGACGAAGGAGAGTATGCACATCGATATGATAAATGTAACAAGCTTTATCAAGAAAGATCTACTCATACAGCACCTCTCGCCAAAATCATCTATATTTATTGTACAGAAAGAGCCGCCATACGTAAAGCCCCGTGGGGGGATGGGAGATATGGCGGCTCTAAAAATCTCCAGACTCACTCTTTATATTGGAAGCGATATCCGACACCTCTTACGGTCTCGATGGCATCCGCCAGCTCTGGGGCGGCGGCGAGCTTCTTCCTCAGGTGCTGTATATGCACATCGACGGTGCGCGTATCACCAAAGTATTCATAGCCCCAAATGAGCGTAAGGAGCTCATCACGGCTATAGGCGCGGCCGATATGCGTCAGGAACAGCTTAAGCAGCTCATACTCCTTCGGTGTCAGTGAGAGCTCCTTGCCACCAAGCTCTGCGCGGTATGCGTCAAGATCCATGACCAGAGGCCCCAGGTGTATGACGAGCTGGCGGCTGCTGCCTTTTTTGCCGGATTTTTCCGTGCGGCGCAGCACCGCCTTTATGCGTGCGATGAGCTCGCGCATGGAGAACGGCTTTACGATATAGTCGTCAGCGCCCAGCTCCAGCCCGAGCACGGTATCTATCTCCTCGGACTTCGCCGTGAGCATGATGACCGGTATCTCCGCGGTGTCAGGGGAGGCCTTCAGGTGCCGGCATACCTCGTATCCGTCAAGCTTCGGGAGCATGACATCGAGCAGTATGAAATCAGCATCAAGCGCTTTCTCCAGCGCCTCCTCACCATCTGCAGCCGTCAGCACCTCATAGCCGTTGCGCTTTAGCTGCAATGTCAGCATTTCACGTATAGAATCGTCGTCATCGACAGCGAGTATTTTCACGATAACACCTTCCTTAGAGATGGGAACGGTACACTCCCTATATTATACATCAAAACGATATACATAGGAAGCGTCAAGAGTCTTAATGATACAACATGGCGCAAGCCCATGACTTGAATCGTGATTTAGCCTCGCATATCCTTCTTTTTACAAAGAGTTTACATTCACTAAACAAATGGAGCCAAGCGGTTTGATAGAATGATTACAAAGCTCAAACGGAGGGCAGTAGGAGGAATAACGATGAAGATAAACGTAGAAAAGCTGAACCTGTTCTACGGTGAGCACCAGGCGCTCTTTGATGTCGACCTGCCGGTGCCGGAGCACCAGGTCGTAGCGCTGATCGGTCCGTCAGGCTGCGGCAAGTCGACGTTCCTGCGCACGCTGAACCGCATGAACGACCTGATAGACGGCGTCCGTATCGATGGCAGTGTCCGGCTTGACGGTGAGGACATCTATGACCCCGATACAGACCTTGTCGAGCTCAGGAAACGCGTCGGCATGGTGTTCCAGCGCCCGAATCCGTTCCCTATGTCCATATATGACAATGTGGCATACGGCTGCCGCGTGCATGGGCTGAAGGACAAGAAGAGGCTAGACGAGATCGTCGAGAGCAGCCTGCGCGGTGCGGCGCTTTGGGACGAGGTGAAGGACAGGCTGAATGCCTCTGCCATGGGCATGTCCGGTGGACAGCAGCAGCGCCTCTGCATCGCGCGCGTCATGGCCGTATCGCCTGAGGTCGTGCTGATGGATGAGCCGTGCTCCGCGCTAGACCCGATATCGACTATGAAGATAGAGGAGCTCGTCTCCGAGATAAAGAAGGATTTCACCATCGTCATGGTCACGCATAACATGCAGCAGGCGGCGCGCGTGTCCGACTATACGGCCTTCTTCCTCAACGGGAAGCTCATAGAGCATGATAAGACCGATGTCATCTTTACGAAGCCGCATGACAAGAAGACGGAGGACTATATCACGGGGAGGTTTGGCTGATGTTAGATGTACAGAAAACCAGGCAGGAGTATATCCACGAGCTCGCTGCCGTTCAGGATAAGGTTTATCAGATGGGGCTCAAAGCGGAAAACGCCGTACGGCAAGCCATGCAGGCACTCGTCACCGAGGATCGCGCTCTAGCCGCGAAGGTCATGAAGGAAGACGACGTCATAGATGATATGATCATCGACGTGGAGGACGACTGCATACTCCTTATCGCGAAGCAGCAGCCGATAGCCCACGACCTGCGCGTCATCGCGACAGGGTTCAAGATATCGACGGATATCGAGCGTATCGGAGACCATGCGTTCGACGTGGCGCGTGTGATAGCGAAGGCTGACGACAAGATCATGGATGGAGAGCGTGCCGCCCTGTTGAAAGAGCTCGGGGACTGCGCCGCTCAGATGGTCGAAATGGCCATGCAGGCATACCGTGAGGGCAATATACGCCTTGCGGATGATGTGCGACATATGGATGCGAAGATGGATGACATCTTCAAGCGTACATTCTACTCATTGTCGCAGTTCATCAACTCGAAGAGCATGCACCCTGAGACCGCGACGAGCCTGCTTTTTATCGCACGCTTCCTGGAGCGTATCGGCGATCATGCCGTGAATATCGCAGAGTGGGTGATCTACCTCGAGACCGCTGAAAGGATACATACGAAGAAGGCGCGGTACGCGAAAGACTGAACAAGGCTTTTTATGGCTGTCCTAGTTTGCGGACGGCCATTTTTTACCTAAAAAAGAGGTTCTTCACCCAAAAGCGTGGATGAAGAACCAAAAAGATAAACGATTGCAGCAGGGCACGTATCAGGTGCCATCCTGCAGCTTTGGGAAGCTGAGGTGAAATGTCGTCCCCTCACCAGGTGTGGAGCTCACGGTTACTTTACCGCTAAACAGCTTCACGAGAGACTTCACGATCGAAAGCCCGATACCGTTACCGCCGGACGCCCTCGAGCGCGCCTTGTCGACGCGGTAGAATCTGTCGAATATATACGGGAGGTGCTCAGCATCGATGCCTATGCCGTCATCTTCGATGGTGATGAATATATAGTCATCGTCCTCGCTCGATGAGAGGCGTATATGTCCGCCCTCCGGCGTGTATTTTATGGCGTTTTCGGTGAGGTTTCGTATAATTTGCCCGAGTAGATCCTCGCTGGCGGAGAGCTTCGATGATGACGAGATGTCGACCGCTATGGTCTGCCCCTTCAGGGCGGCACTCGGACTCAGCTCTCTGGCGGTTTCCTTTAGCACATGCCCCGCGTCAACCGGCTCGAGCGCGATATGCTTCTTGAAGTCGTCTTCGTCGATATGTGCGAGATCCAAAAGCTCGCATATGAGGCGATCCATGCGGGCGGATTCCTTCTCTATGACGTCCGCGCAGTGATGACTGACCGCTGGATCGGAGAAATCGTCATCAGAGAGTAGCTCGGCGAATCCGCGTATGGATGTGAGCGGTGTCCTGAGCTCGTGCGCCGCATTGCCGATAAACTCATGCTGGCGCTGCCTGATCGCCTCCATCAGCGACACATCGTGCAGGACAGCCAGGACGGCAGGACCATTTGCGGCCGTGAATGTCGCGAAATATATGCGGAAGGTGTGTATGCTGCCCTGTAGCGGGAGGCTCAGCTGTATCTTGCGCGGCTTGCCGTCTTTCATCACATCCATGGCGGTCTCCGAGAGCGTCGTGTCGCCGAAGATATGTATGCTATGGTGATATAGATCCTCCTTGTGCAGGTCAAGGAGCGTACGCACGCGGCGATTGGCGGCGGTGATATTACCATTTTCATCGAATAGGACCACGCCGTTGTCCATCGTCTCGAGGATCAGGTTCAGCTTCTCATTTTCGATGCGGCTCTCGTCGATCTTTTCCTTTAGGCGAGACGTCAGTTGGTTAATCGTGCGTATCAAGATATCGAACTCATCGCCCGTGCGGCAATTGACGCGGCTGGAAAGGTCGCCATCCATGATGTCACGCGCCGTGCTGATGATGGAGAAGATGGGGCGAAGCTGCCTGTGCGCGAGCCATATCGCGAGCAGTATCGAGGCGATGAACGTGACGATAAGCGCGCCGACAAGCGCCATGAGGGTATGGTGCATGGCGTCCTCGATAGGCTGCAGCGATGTCGCGGTACGGATGATACCAGCGCTGAGCCCACCGTTATGTATCGGTACGGCGACGTACAGCATGTTCTGGTCGAGCGTATGGCTGTAGCGCGTCGCGCTCCCGTATGGCTGTGAGAGTGCCTGCTGCACCTCGGGGCGTCCCCAGTGGTTATCCATCGTTTCCGCGTCACGGTTGGAGTCGGCAAGGACTCTGCCATTGTCATCGATGACCGTCACGCGAAGGCCCGTCTGCGCGTTTATCTCATCTATCTTGCTAACAAGCTCCCCCGGGCGCTCATAGATGTCCTGCCTTAGCGTCAGCTCTATGACCTGTGCCTGTACCATGAGGTCATGCTCCTCTTTCTGGATCGTCTCATCGTGGAAATATGTCATGAGCATGATCCCGAAAAGTATCAGCCCCGTCAGCGACAGTAGCAGGAACGATCCCAGGATACGCCGCGTGATCTTTGCGTTCAGCATAGAAACACCTTCCTTCATGACCTTTCCTCTATTGTAGCACGAAGTCATGCCGCTCAGTGAGAGCGGCAGGCACAATTTACAATTTCATAACATAAATGCAACAAATCGAGGGAAGCCGTCTGCTAGAATGGACACAGGATCGATCCTGCGGGAATCTCATAGCAAGGAGGAAGAAAGAAAATGTTCAACAAGAAGAAAGTCACCCTCGTGTTCGGCGCACTCATGATGAGCGCGATGATGCTGCTTACGGGTTGTGGTGGACCACAGAAAGCAGCATCGGGTGGTGAGAGCCTTTCGGGGAAGATCAGTGCATCGGGCTCGACGGCACTCCTGCCGCTTCTGAAGCCGGCACAGGAAGCTTTCCAGGCCAAGTATAAGGATGTCTCTATCAACATCGCTGGTGGCGGCTCATTCACGGGCATGAATCAGGTCGCTGAAGGCTCAGTAGATATCGGCGACTCCGATGTCAACCTCCCAGCCGAGTACAAGGACAAGGGACTCGTCGACCATAAGGTCGTCGTTGAGCCGTTCGTTTTCATCGTAGATAAAGCGAATAAGGTCGACAACCTGACAAAGGATCAGGTCATCGGTATCCTCACGGGCAAGATCAAGAACTGGAAGGATGTCGGAGGCGAAGATCAGAAGATCACCCTCATACATCGTGCCAAATCCTCCGGCTCGCGTGCAACGATCAGCGATGTCGTACTGAAGGGTCAGGAATTCACGGATGACGCGGTTATACAGGACTCCAATGGCGCGGTTCGTGCAGCTATCGCCAGCACGCCAGGCGCCATCGGCTATGTCGATGCACCGTATGCAGATGACAACGTGAAGATACTGAAGTTCGACGGCGTAGAGTACAGCGCACAGAACATCATCGATGGCAAATATCCGATCTACGGCTACGGCCACATGTACACGAAGGGCGAGCCGACAGGTGCGCTGAAAGCCTTCATCGATTACATCCTCAGCGATGAGTTCCAGAACACCCAGGTCGAGAAGCTGGGATTCATCCCGATCAGCAAGATGAAGAAATAATTCAGGAAAGCAGGGGAGCTTATGGAGCGCGTAATGAAAACGGACGGTAAGGCGTCACGCCAGGGGAACGGAGGTCATGCACGGCGCATCTTCTACGATAGGTGCGGCAGATATCTTTTCATCGCCTCCGCCTGTCTGATGACGCTGATCATCTTCTCAATCATTTTCTTTGTCGGCAGACAGGGTCTCATGACGCTCAGCGATGTCAGCCTCACGGAGTTCTTCTTCAGTGGCGACTGGAATCCGTCGGCAAAGAAATTCGGTGCTCTGGCATTCATCATGGGATCGCTGGAGACGACGCTGCTCTCTGTCCTCATCGGTGCGCCGCTCGGACTCCTGGGTGCCATATTCCTCGCGAAGCTGGCGCCGATGGGCCTCAAGCGGATCATGCGCCCGGCAGTAGACCTCTATGTGGCGATACCGTCTGTGGTATATGGCTATGTCGGATTGACGCTTTTCATACCGTTCCTCAGAAAGACATTCGCTACCCCTACCGGGTTCGGTGTGCTTGCGGCGTCATTGGTGCTCGCCATCATGATCATGCCGACGATACTCTCCATCAGCACGGATGCGCTGAACGCGGTTCCGCACACGCTGGAGGAGGCCTCGTACGCGCTAGGGGCGACGTGGTGGCAGACCATGTATCATGTCGTGCTTCCAGCGGCGATACCGGGTGTCATGACCTCTATCGTGCTCGCCATGGCGCGTGCCGTCGGTGAGACGATGGCCGTGCAGATGCTGATAGGCAACACACCGCAGATAGCGACGTCACTCTTTTCACCTACAGCGACGCTTACCAGTAATATCGTCGTCGAGATGGGCAACACGCCATTCGGCTCTGCATGGGGCAACGCCCTGTTCCTGATGGCATTCGTCCTGCTCATCATCTCACTTGGTATGATACTGCTCATACGTTATTTCACGGGGAAGAAGGTGGCAGTATGAATGCAAAGGTCGAGAACCAGATCGCAAAAGCCGGTCTATGGCTCGTTGGAGCCTTCATCCTCGGCTTGCTCGCGGCATTTTTAGGCTATCTCCTCTATAAGGGGCTGCCAGTGCTTACGCCACACTTCATCTTCGGCAAGTCGAGCGATATCATGGCGGGGGGCGGCGTCGGAAGCCAGCTGTTCAACTCGTTCTACATGCTTTTCCTGTCGATGGCGGTGTCTATACCGCTCGCAATCGGGGCGGGCATATACCTCGCCGAATACGCGCGTGAGACACGGCTTACGAAGTGCATAAGGCTCTCCGTCGAGAGCCTGGCGACCGTGCCCTCGATCGTCCTCGGACTATTCGGCATGATCGTCTTCGTAAACAAGATGCACCTTGGCTTCAGCATACTTGGAGGCTCGCTGACACTCGTCCTGCTGAACCTTCCCATGCTCGTGCGCGTCACAGAGGAATCCATCCGCACCGTTCCGAAATCCTACGAGGAGGCAAGCCTCGCACTCGGCGCGACGAAGCTGCAGACCATATTTAGGGTCGTGCTGCCGAGCGCCATGCCAGGTATCATCACGGGCATAACGCTGACGGCAGGGCGCGCCCTCGGTGAGACGGCTATACTGATATTCACGGCAGGTACGACGGTGTCCAGATTCATGTATGACACCGATGTGATGGCGGGCGGCGAGACGCTCGCGGTACATCTCTGGTACCTGCTTAGCGCAGGCCTGGTTCCAGACCGCGACATGATCGCGGATGGCATCGGCGCACTGCTCATCATAACAATCCTGGTATTCAACTTTTTGCTCGTGCTGCCGCTGAGGTATTTCCAAAGGCACAGCATTGGGCAATAATCCCTCAACCCTCATTAAGGCAAGAAGAGAGGACCCTTATGGGCCCTCTCTTCCTGTGTGTATAGCCTTTTTAAAAGAATGTCTCGGGTGTGCCATCGGGATCATCGGTCAGCTTGCGCTGGCCGAGCATCGTCGTGAGCTTGTCGCGGGTGAATCCGTACATCGGCGATGTGAAGTCCTGCACCTCATCGTAGCGGTTAGATGGCGCGTTGATGAGCCCACTCACCGTATCATAGATCATATCGTTCGTGAAGTAGCGCGTGCGGTGATGCCTGATGGCGAGCGTGCGCTGAGGCAGTGCACGCTGGTACTCTGGCGAG
>OMZT01000184.1 GCA_900315615.1 uncultured Veillonellaceae bacterium
AATGATTGAGACCCGCGCTATACATCTGATTTCCCTTCTTATTTTGAGCGATGAAAGCGGCATCCTCAAACAGTACCTCCTGCAGTTCCTTCAATCGATGCAAATCCGAGACATCATAAATCGAGCCCGTTATCATCTTCATCTCCTGCAAGTGACGAGTGATGTTGTTGAGCGCATCACAATAGTGATTTACCGTAGATGGCTTCAACTGACGCACCTCACTGAGATAGCGTTTGTAATATGTCTTCAGCAATGGCTCCATTCATAATCCCTTCCTTAGGTGGTTTATGCAAAACTCTTATTTCAGAAAAACAGCAATATCAGCTCTTACTAATCATCATAATTTTAAAATTCTCTAAAAACTAGAATGTTCCTTCTCTTCTAAACTAAAATTCTAACATGTCACTGTCAATCATGTACTTCAGGAATCATGGTACCTTTCAGAGAATCGATATAATAACATATTTTTATCGCCTTTCTTATCTCATTATAAAAGGGTTAACATATCTTTTTGTCGAAAATAACGAAATAACAAGAATACTATGATGAAAGGAGATGTCCCCTATGAGAAAAATTCACATGATGACACCTTTTCTCCTTGCTCTATGCATGTTTATCATGATGCCTCTTGCCAGCGCTAAGATGGTTCAAGTCTCTGATCTTGGGGCCTACCGCTTTGTCGAGCGCATGAATTTCTTTGCCAAGTCACTGAATCCACCTGTATCAATAGACGAGCCACTCCATGTTGGCATGATGCGGCCTGACAGCCCCTATGATATTTACATCACAGGGCAAAAGTACGTTGTACTTTCTCTATTTTGCAATCAAGCTGGATATGTGTCGAAAATAACAATTCAAACCCCGTTAAATACAAAAGAAGGGTGGAATAATGCTACTAGTGTAGAGCCTCTTCCATATATATAACAATCAATCACTTGCTCAAATCTGGGTACAAAGATACCAGCTTGACTCTGGCTTTTTCCTTAGTGAATAGCCAATGAATCGGTGTCGGTTTCTTGTTCCGCTTATTTTCCCACGCACGGACTTCACGTTGCAGCTTGGTAAAGCTTTCGATTCGTCGGTTGAGACATTGCCTGCTCAATACATTCAGCTCGATTTCGGCCATGTTTAGCCAGCTGCCATGCTTCGGCGTATGGTGTATCTCCAACCGCCCCGCCAGCCGGCGGGCCACATCTGGCTTGAAGCGCTTGTAAAGTGAGCCGAGTGCATGCGTATTCAGATTATCCATGACCAGGACGATCCGTTCAGCACGTGGGTACATGACATCGCATAGATACTGGATCTCTTCAGCCCAGTCCAGAGCGGTCCGCCGCTCCCGCACTGAGATATGCTGGTGCCCCGTAAGCGGCTCTACAATAGCAAAGATACTGCAGGTTCCATTGCGCTTGTATTCTGCATCGATTTTCTCGACAGCACCAGGGCGCATAGGAAGCGGCTCACGGACTTCGCCGAGGAGCTGTAAAGGCTTCTCATCCAGGCAGACCACAGGCCGCTTGCGTGCATAAGGACGCTCATATACGTCGATGATGTCTTCCATGCAAGCAACAAAATCGGCATCCTGCTTCTTGGGAATGCACCAGTAGCCTTTCAGGTGAGGGCGCAATGTGTTTTTTTTAGCATTCGCCGAACGGCTTCCTCACCAGCAGTGAGCCCCAACTCAACTCTTGCGTGGTCTGTGAGGAGTTTGATGGTCCATCTGGCATACCCTTCCGGCGGGGCGCCACAGGCCATGGCAATGATCCTGGCCTCCATGGCACCGTCGATCTTGCGCGTGGCATGATCTGAATTCACATTGCGATTCAAGGTCAGCGTGCGCTGAAGCCCGCTCTCGCAGTAAAGCTTGACGATATTGCAGACCATCTTCAACGACACGCCGAGGTAATACGCACAGTTGCGATACGTGGTGTCGGGATTCGTGTTGCAGTCCAGTGCCAGCAAGATCTGGCAGCGTTTCTTGATGGTGTTGCATGTCTTGTTTGAGCGCAAGACCTCCTTCAGCTGATTGCGTTCCTCATTCGTCAACATGATCTTGTACTTACGGCTGTGTCCACTCATGATACAACACCTCCATACTGGTGACTATGTCTATATGCCTATTATACCAGAAAATGTCAGGTGATGTATATATGAGAGAGGTTCTACACTAGGCTATGCGCACTTGCAGTAGCAGCCATTGGGGCTTCCAAAAGTGAATTTGAAGTCTTGTTCAATAAACGTCTCGCTAGCAAGCATTCTTCTGATGTCTGGTGTGCTGCCGCCAATCGCCGAATTATCTTGCAAACCTATCCGTTCAAAAGCACAGCTGTCCTACGTATCACCGCTTATGACCAATGATTTCCTCCATACGCGACAAGAACAG
>OMZT01000130.1 GCA_900315615.1 uncultured Veillonellaceae bacterium
AGGACAATCAGATGCCAGCATGAGGCAGACTGCGTCGGCCGTAGGTACTGGACGCAAGCCATCAAAGATTGCACTGACTGAAGAGGAAGGCTTCGGGAAATACTGATCGTTAGGATGAATAGCCATGGATGATAATCTGTTTGCGGCCTATGCCGGATATGTGAGAACACATTTTGGAATACAGCTCCCTCCGACAAAGAAGGCACTTTTGGAATCAAGACTATATAAGCTGTTCGTTTCCCAAAAGCATGATGAGTTTCATGATGCAGAGTCCTTCATGAGATATCTGAGGCAGGATCAGAGCGGAAAAGCCCAAGCTATCATGGCTAACACCATTACGACGAATCACACGTATTTCATGAGAGAGAAGGATCATTTCAGATTTTATGCGGACCATGTGCTGCCATACTGGGAGCACAGGATAAAGAACGGGGATGTGCGCACGTGGTGTGCCGCATGCTCCAGTGGTGAGGAAGCATATACACTCGCAATGATATTGGAGGATTATTTCTCCCTCAAGGGCGATTGGGATACTACCCTTCTTGCAACAGATGTTTCTCGGGAAATACTGCATAAAGCAAGGCAAGGCATATATAAAAGAGAAGCGGTACAAACGCTTCCCCCAGGATGGCAGGCAACATACTTTTATGCTTCAAGCCCTGGATTCCTACAGGTATCTGACCGCATAAAGAAGAAAATTCTGTTTCGATATTTTAATCTGATGAGTCCGACGTTTCCATTCAGGGGGAGATTCCAGACTATATTTTGCAGGAATGTGATGATTTACTTCGATGCACCTACAAGGGCGGCTCTTGTTCGTAAATTTTACGATTTCCTAGAGCCTGGAGGATTCCTTTTTGTGGGGCATGCTGAGGTCGTGGACATGCATATAGCACCGTTCTCTTATGTGATGCCATCTGTTTATCAAAGGAGGTGAGTAAAATGTCCGGAATCAGGGTTCTTATCGTAGATGACTCATTGGTATTCAGGGAGATGCTGTCGAAGGAACTCATGCCTCACCTCCCTTCTGGAAGCGTCATAGAAAAAGCAATGGATCCGTTTGAGGCGAGAGATAAGATACTTACATTTAATCCGGATGTTATGCTCCTGGATATAGAGATGCCTAAGATGGATGGTGTGGAGTTCCTCCGTAGGCTGCTATCTCAGTATGACCAGCCTACGATCATGCTCAGCGGAACTCCGGAGTATAGGCAGCTGGCACTTTCTGCAGGTGCGGTGGATTTCGTCGTAAAGCCATCTGGCAACTTGAGGCTGGCAGGCGGAGATTTTTTCATCAGCCTTGCTGCAAAGCTTTGCGCAGCCGCTACAGGAAGGACAAGCCAACATAAAGAGATGAAGCGACTTATTGCGCTTGGCGCGTCGACGGGCGGAACGGAGGCGCTGGCATCGGTTTTGAATGCAATGGAGCCGCCGCTTCCTCCAATCGTGATCGTACAGCATATACCACCAATGTTCTCAAGGCTGTTCGCTGAGAGGCTGGATCATGATACGAAGTTCTCTGTGAAAGAGGCAGAAAACGGCGACGTGGCTACGCCTAATCACGTCTACGTAGCGCCTGGAGATAAGCATCTTAGAGTCATGGGACGCAGAGGACCGATACGGATATCCTGCGAAAAAGGGGAAAAGGTGAATGGGCATTGCCCATCGGTAGATGTCATGTTCGACTCTGTGGCTGAGAATGTTGGATTAGCAGCACTCGGTGTGATATTTACTGGTATGGGATCTGATGGGGCGAAGGGATTGCTGAAGGTTCGCGCATCAGGGGCTATGACCATCGGTCAGGATGAGCGTACATGTGTCGTTTATGGAATGCCACGTGTAGCATATGAGATCGGGGCGGTAAAGCAACAGCTTCCGCTTCAGATGATACCTGGTGCAATCACTGCTTGGGCACATGGTGTATGACAGGGGGCATCGATCATGCAGAACCTATCCAGGCATACAAATCGCGGAGTACTGCACGGCATATTGGACGATATAGGTGATGGCGTCGTGCTTACGGATGCCCAAGAAAGGGTTCTTTACATCAATGACGCTGCTATATCCATACTCGGCTGTACCGATATACGGGATGAGCCCGTGCTGTTCAGCGATATATGTCCTTTAGTCGATCTTGATACGGATGTTCCCATTGGGAGCCCGATAAAGCGTGCTATTCAATCTGAGCACTCCGTTGGATTGATACGTGATGCTGGCATAAGGCGTAGTGATGGGACACAAATATATCTATCGGCTACGTGTTCACCTATGAGATTCTGGAGCGGCAGGATGCGCGGCTGCTCTGTCATATTACGCGATGTCACACGTATACGCAATCTTGAACGACGCGTAGATGATGAAAGGCAGTATCTTAGAGCGATATTTTCTGCAGCATCCGTTGGACTCTGCATACTCGATCTCAAGGGGACGGTCATTGAGCTTAATACATCCGCAGAAAAAATATTGCGCATAAGTCAGGGTGGAGCACTCGGGAGAAAATTCGGAGATGCCTTTCATTGTGAGGGAAGTATTCCTGCAGGCTGTGGTGCTGGCCCAAAGTGCAGCAGCTGCCTGATAGGATGCAATGTAGAAAATGCGATACTGCATGAGCGCTATACGAACAAATTCACGGTGCCGCTGAAACGCGTTGGAGCAAAGCAGCCCGTATGGCTTACGCTGTTCATCTCTGAAAGCTGGTCTGATCGGGAAAGGAATATTATTCTTTCAATCGTAGACATATCTGCACGCAAGAATTATGAAGATGAGCTCGAAAGGGCGCGAACTGAGGCAGAGGCTGCAAGCAAGGCAAAAGGACAGTTCCTGGCGAATATGAGTCATGAGATAAGGACGCCAATCAATGGCATGACCGGAATGACCGATTTGACACTTCGCACGGATCTCAACGCGCAGCAGAGAGAGAATCTTGAGAGTGCCAAGAGCTGTTCAACATATCTGCTTCGTATCATAAATGACATATTGGATTTCTCGAAGCTTGAAAGCAACTCCATGGAGCTAGAATCGAGGCGTATTGACCTCCATAAGCTCCTGAACGAAGTAACGGATGTGTATAGGAAGATAGCAGAAGATAAAAAGCTTTATCTAAGGACGGAATTCTCTCAGGATTTGCCTCAATATATATGGGCTGATGCCGTACGATTGAGGCAGGTTTTCCATAATCTTCTTACGAACGCCATAAAGTTTACATCAAAGGGTGGCGTGACTATAGCAGCAAGGAGCGGAAAGCGCGCGCAGCAGAAGATGCTTGAGTTTTTCGTTATGGATACGGGAATAGGTATGGCTGTCGAAGACCAGAAAAAGCTATTTAGGCCTTTCAGCCAGGTAGACGCGTCTATAACGCGGCGCTTTGGAGGTACTGGCTTGGGCTTGATGATCGTGAGGGAGCTTTTGACGCTTATGGGAGGATCTATACGCGTAAGATCCGTCCAAGGGAGCGGGAGCACGTTTGTTTTCTGGATACCATGCAAGGAGGCAGATTACGCAGATGCGGATGATAGTGGCGGTACCGTTTTTTTGAGACCTCATCTAGGTATGGAAGATACGCATGATACGGTAAAGGAAGATGATAAAGTTGATGAGATATCATTGGGTATTCCAGGTAAGGCAGGAGCGGAGAATGATGATACGGATATTGCCGATCTGCTGAAATATTGTGAAGACAAGCTGGATGACTGAAAGCTTATAGTAAGTGAGGTTTTTATCATGAGGATATTGATAGCGGAGGACGATCGTATCAGTCGCACATTTATGAAGGAATTCATGAAGGAATATGGTCAGTGTGATGTTGCCGTCGATGGCATGGAAGCACTCGATCTTTTCATGGATGCAGTCAAGAAAGAAGATCCATACAGGCTTATATGTCTTGATATAATGATGCCGAAGGTTGATGGATTGAAGGTGCTGCGCGTGATACGTGCCATGGAGAAGCAGCATGATGTACCACAAGAAAAACGGGCACGTATATTGATGACAACGGCTTTGGCAGATCTCGACTATGTGGATCAGGCATTCAAGCTCGGTGCAGACGGATATGCAGCGAAGCCGATCGATACGGATAAAATCACGGAAGTCATCAGAAACATGGGACTTATAGGCGAAAAGCTAGAAGCTCATCCAACGGATACAGGAGAACAATAATGGAAAAAAACAAGAAAAAAATACTGCTTGTTGCTACTGGCGGAACGATCGCATGTGAGGAGGGAGAGAACGGGCTTAGACCGGTGCTCAGTGGGCAGAGTCTTATTGAGCTCGTTCAGGGACTAGATGATATAGCAGAGATAGAATGCCTCGAGCTGATGTCACTTGACAGCAGCAATCTCATGCCGAAGCATTGGCAGAAAATAGCCCATACGATTGAAGAAAACTATGAAGCGTATGACGGATTCGTGGTTACGCATGGAACAGATACGATGGAATATACGTCTGCAGCACTTTATTATATGCTCCGCGATATAGGAAAGTCCGTGATACTAACCGGCTCAATGCTCCCATTGGAGTCACCTGGAACAGATGCGATAGATAATGTACGGCTTGCATTTACGGCTGCGTCAGCGGGTCATGCTGGGGTGTATATCGCATTCAGTGGTAAGCTGATATATGGGAACCATGCCAAAAAGTCGGACAGTAAAGCATTTGATGCATTCATCAGTACTGGACGCCCATACGCGGCAGTCATGAGAGATGGGCTTATCGATTGGCGTGATGACAGCAAAGATGACGTTTCATCACATAAGGAATTCAAAGCCGATTGCTCATTAGATACGAATGTTGCTGTGATATATCTTACGCCAGGACTTTCCCCCGAAATGCTGAAATCATACGTTGATGCTGGTATGCATGGCATCATTGTAGCCGGTTATGGTGCAGGCGGCGTCCCCATAAAGGATGAAACGAATGATTTCCTGCCAGCGTTGGACTATGCTGCAGAGCATGATGTCATGATCGTCTGTGTATCGCAGTGCCAGACAGGTGGGGCACAGCTTGATCATTATGAGATGGGCGTACTCGCCGAGAAGCATGGCGCTATATCGGGAGGCTCGCTGCCTATAGGAGCAGCGACAGTGAAGCTCATGCATGTGCTGGCACATACGAGAAATCCCTCCGAGGTGAGAATGTCCTTTGAAGCATAAAAATACGCCTTCCTGAAACTCATAGATATGAGCTGTCAGTGAATGAAACATCCAGAAAGCAATATAAAAAGGACGGCTTTGTGCCGTCCCTTTTTCTTTATGAGATTTTCATTCCTTAGAGGAATCAGTCCATTTTTGCTCCTTACGCCAATCCATATATTTCTTTGTCTCAGCTACTATGACACCGGAGAGCGCGAGGAGTGCTATGAGGTTAGGGATAGCCATAAGACCATTTACTATATCCGCCAGGATCCAGATGGCTTCAAGCTTAAGGAATGCACCAGATGCTATCAGGCATATGAAGATAATGCGGTATGGGAGCACGCCCTTAGTGCCGAAAAGATAGATGCATGCACGCTCACCATAGTAATTCCATCCTAAGATCGTTGTAAATGCGAAAAGCACGAGCGAAATGGTGAGAAGGCCGCCTCCAACTGTGCCATACGTGCTGGAGAAGGCTGCCGCTGTCATCGCTGCACCTGCAGCATCTCCTTGCCATACGCCAGTGAGGACGAGTGAGATACCAGTCATCGTGCAGATAATGATTGTATCGATGAACGTGCCGGTCATAGAGATGAGACCCTGCTCAGCAGGCCAATTCGTCTTGGCTGCAGCCGCAGCGATAGGGGCGGAGCCGAGACCAGACTCGTTCGAGAAAACACCGCGTGCGATACCGTTCTGCATAGCCATCATAATCGTCGAACCAGCAAATCCGCCAGCCGCTGCAGTACCGGTGAAAGCACTTTCAACTATGAGTATGACGGCCTCAGGAACACGTGAATAATCGGCAACGATGAGACCAAAGCAGATTGCGATATACAGGAATGCCATAAAAGGAATAATCTTTGATGCAACCTTTGCTATGCTTTGCAGACCACCGATCGTGATAGCCGCGATGAAGAACGTCAGTATTGCATCTGTTGCAAGCTTCGGGAAGCCGAAGGATAGCTTCATGCTATCAACGATAGCATTGACCTGAGGGAATGTTCCTATGCCGAAGAATGCGACACCGATACATGCTACAGCAAAAAATGTTGCCAGTGGCTTCCATTTTTCTCCCATGCCGTTTCTTATATAGAACATAGGACCGCCAGCGATATCACCTTTTTCATCAACTGTGCGGTATTTGACAGCGAGAAGACCTTCGGAATATTTCGTAGCCATGCCGAAGAATGCCGCTACCCACATCCAGAAGATGGCTCCAGGGCCTCCGACGCCTACGGCCGTAGCAACTCCGACGATATTACCGGTTCCGACTGTTGCTGCGAGAGCGACACATAGTGCCTTGAAGGACGAGACATCGCCATCACCTTTGTTCTGTGCTTTGAATATAAGGCGCAGTGCTGTTGGCAGCTTGAAGACCTGTATCAATCCTAATCTGACAGTCAGATAGATACCAGTACCTACAAGGAGCGTTATGAGTGGCGGCCCCCACATAAATGAGTCAATCGCATTGAGAACGGGAATAAATGATTCCATATACTAGTGCCTCCTTATTGTACGTGTATAATGGACATCTGTCATATAAAAATAATAACAGAGTTCATTGTAGCACAGAAAAAGACATTTGTCTCTACTTTTTGCGAAAAAAATTACAGTGTATACAAAAAAGCTATCAAGGAGGCCGTATAGGGATATAAAAAGAGGACAGCCGATGGCTGTCCTCTTAAATCTCATATGGAGCGGGCGAGGGGAATCGGACCCCCCTCTTAAGCTTGGGAAGCTCACATTCTACCAATGAACTACGCCCGCAACATCAATGATTATACCATATGAAGTGTTTTATTGCAATAGCTGGATTAGCTATTATGGATAAAATCCTGTATGGTGAGCTTTGGTTTTATTGCGGATTGCCCATTCTGAGGCGTGGTTCCCGCAGCGTTTAGAGTGGTGGCAGGCGACGTGGCAGTGGTTGGAGCCTGCGCGCCCTCAGGCTGTGGCGTTTCTATGAGTATATCCAAAGTGTCGTTATTACGTACAGGGTCCGTGAACTCTACTTGCTTCTTATTGATGAAGATGGACACCTTCGCATGTGTTGATGCAGCAGGTGGCTGGAAATTCACGGCAACGAGTGCTTCGCTTACAGTTGCCGTGCGGTTCTCCATGCGCTGGTAGCTGACATCTGCGCCTTCTTCTACGATTGTACCAGGGGAGGCCGGGCGGCCGTTGACCTTCAATGTGATCGATGGAACAGGTATACGGTACTCTTTGCCATTATAGAATACGCCGATAGACATGTCGTTATCGGTGATGTGCAGCACGTCGCCAAGCTTCGGCGGATCTGGTGCGACATACTCTATATTATCTCCCTCATGGAATGCAGTGCCGAGAGGAGCAGGCTCATCGTTGAGCAGTATTTCCGGTGAGAGGATATAATGTACAGAGGACCCATTCAAACGGTAGCGGAGCTTGCTGCCAGTAGGCGAGTAGCCTGCTGCAAGAAGTGCTTCACCAACCGATTGCGGTTCGCGAGCTTCGATGACATCATTGTCCTTCAGGACGCGCGTTGCATCTGCCTTTTCACCATTAACGGTAATCGCGCAGCGTATATGCTTTTCCATTCCATTGACGTATATGATGGACTCTGGAACCTCGTCCGTGACGTCTGCCAGAGTCACTGTAGAGGATTCTCCATTTTCGCCAGGTGTGATATCTATATGACTACCATTTTTTATGGGCGTATCCAGTGAAGCGGGCACACCATCGAGTGCCAGGCGTGCAAGTGTGCCGAGTGTGCCAGGGAAGAATTTCTTTTTCCCGTTCACGGTTACCATGAGCCCAAGGCCTGGGCGGCCGTTGTATTTCTTCAAGTTTACGCCTGCATTCAAAAGTGCGTCGGAGACGGTAAGCTGTCTGAAATTGAACATACGGTACTCTTCTCCGTTCACGTAAACGGAGAAGAAATGCAGTGTATTGAGAGCAGCAATCTTCAATATACCGAGAGGGGTGACCGCATCAGGAGAATGCAGGACATCGGGTATATTCTCTATGCCGTTTACATCACTCGGCTTTCTGACGGCGACACGGTTTTCAGGCAGCTTCAATGCCTCCGATACGTACTTGGCAAGCCGAGGTGTGAGAGAGCCGCCACCTACAAGCATGACCGCCTGAGGAGCTTCGGTATTCAGCTCTATGATTTGGTCGGCTATTGCTGCTGCCAATTTTTTTATGCTAGGTACCACGGGCTCTAGAAGCTCGTCAGCAGACATGGAGTATTCTGCGCCGAGGATGTCTGTGAAATGGATCTCGTCACCGTTGGCTGCATCGCGCTTTGCCTTTTCAGCGACATTGAAGTCCAGAAGGAATTTTTGCGAGATGGCCTCAGTGATCTCATCGCCCGCGAGTGGAACCATGCCATAAGCGATGACAGAACCGTTCTTCGTTATGGCGACATCAGAGGTACCTGCACCGATATCAACGAGTACGAGGTTAAGATGGCGCATCGTCGGGGGTATCAGCACGTTTATAGCAGCTATAGGCTCTAGCGTCAGTGCGCTCATATCGAGGTCGCATGTGGCTAGTGCGCTTTGCATGGAGTCGATGACCTGACGTGGCAGAAATGTTGCTATAACGGTTGCTTTAGCGACACGTCCGCGCTGACCTATCAGAAGCTTCAAATCGGAGCCGTCGAGGGAATACTTCACGGTACTGTAGCCGACGCAGTAATATAAAGAGAGGTCTTCAACCGCCTTCGTAGATCCTAATTTTGCCTGTGCAGCCTGCACACCTGCGAAATCCAGTGAGCGCTGAACATCTGGTGTGATGACGCCACTGACTTCCATCTCGGCTTCTGCTGTCATGGTGTACAGGGCGCGGCCAGCAGCAGCTACTGCCGCATGCTTTATAGGACCGGTTTTTTCTTCTAGGGCGGTCTTTACATCATTTATTACAGCTGCGACCTGTGGTACATCATGTATCTGCCCATCGAGCATCGCGCGCGTTTTGTGCTCACGGCGATCTGTGGCAATGATGCTGAGACCGTCATCCGTTTTATCCGCAACGATGCCGATGACGCTGCGTGTACCTATATCAAGGGCAAAGATATGCTCCTTGGAAGAAGCAACTTTTTTCGGGGCAGCCTTCTTGACAACACTTTTCTTGGCTGTACTCGTGCCCGAAGTACGGCGTTTAGTGGTTTTTTGCGCCTTGTCTGCAGCTTCTGCCGTAACTTTTGTTCTTGGCATTATTGTCCTCCTTTATAGATCAATATTGGATTCATGATGCAGTATAAGAATGGCAACTTGACTGTCGCTAAGATAAAGCATCAATGTATACTAAATTTTTTAGCAGGTTAATAATGTTATTTCGCGAATATATGTAAAGAATCCTTTTAATAAGAAGAAAAAACGTTAGGAAGTGTGTCATATGAGTAAGTCTGCTAACAAGGAAGTCATTACTGGTGGAGACTTCAGGCGGATGCTGGCTGGAGCCTATAGCGAATTCCTTCTGGAATACGATGAGATAGACCGTGTTGATATGTCGATAGGCAATAACCACAGACCTGGTACTAATGTGCTTCGGACGATGGGAGCGGTATTGGAGCCGCTTAATGATTCATCAGATGAAAGCATAGGCGGACTAGCTCATTGCGTGGCAAGCGCAGCAATATTTGGGGCGAGAGGAACGGCAGGAGTCGTGCTCGCACAGATGCTTTATGGCATAGCAAAGGGATTGTCCGGTAAGGTCGAGGCGACTTCATCGGAGTTCGGCAAAGCATTTCAGTATGGTATCGCTTTGGCGCAGCGCGTTATTTCGGGAAATGCTGAGCCGCAGATCATAACAGTTGCGAAGGCTGTTGCAAAGAGTGCGCATCATGCTGTACGCGCGTCATTGCCTATCACAGAGATACTTTCTGTTGCGGTAGATGCCGGAGACAAGGCACTTTCACGTATGGATAAAGAGCCGAGCGGCACCATGATAGTGGCGTTTCTTCGTGGCTGCATGAAGGGACTGGACGGCAATTTCGTATCACCTGTCATGAATCTCAGCCTCGGACTCTCAAGAAGCCGTGAGGATACGATAGACCCAAGGCTCGACGTTGTGTGCCCATACTGCTTGACGTTCAGGATAGTACAAACGCGAGCAGATGCATCACAGGCAGAGAAAATCCTGAAGGAACAGTGCGGCACAGTGATGGTGCAGCGCCGCAATAACGTGCTATATGTGCATCTTCATACGGCGCACCCGGGCCGTATCATAGAGTCAGTGCTTGGATGGGGAATCTTGAAGAAGCTGGAGATTCGCGATATGTCAGAGCCGCATGCGCTTGCGCATGTAAGGACTTCATTGATGCCGGTTGCGGTGCTTGCCATCGCTGAGGACGATACAGCGGCGAAAAAACTGGAGGATCAGGGTGCGACAGTGATTCTGCGCGGAAATGCGAGCATACCGCCATCCGTCGGTGAGATAGTGAATGCAGCGCATAGTGATATAGCGACGGACTACATAATGGTTGCAAACAGTACTGCGGAACGTTCTGTACTTGAACAGGCAAAATACGTGCTCGGTGATAGGCTGGAAATGGTTATAGCTGAAGGTACAGCAGCGCAGCTCAAGGCTTTGGGTAGCTTCGATGCATCAAAGACCATAAAGGAGAATGCGGCGCGTATGCAACAGGCTGCAGATATCTGATTTGAGGAACCATAGGGGGTTGGAAGCTGTATGAAGTCCGAAATATTTAATATATCCCATGCAGAAGAGATACAGGATGGTATCAGTAAGGTCAAGGGCTGGGAGATTTCATATAGCAGTATGCTCGTAATGATATTTGCTGCAGAACGCTCTAAAGAAGAATTCATGAAGTTAGCAGATATCATACATGAGGCTTTTCCTAGCGCGGATATAGCCGGGGGATCTGTAGATGTGACAGCAGGTGAAGGCTATAGCAACAGCGAGGGATTCAGCGTAGGATTCATTGCATTTAGGGATTCCAAGACTCACGTCGGTTTATTTGAAGTAAATGAGTATATGCGTATACCGCCTGGGGATTTGGCAGTATGGTATCGTGAGATAGAGCAGCCCAAGGTCGTGGGATTGCTTGTCAGCGGACATGTTAATTTCGAGGATGCGATATCTTTTACACACATCGATGTGCAGTCCTTCGGCGGCATAATGAATACGGGGGATGGCTACTGCTTTGGCAATGGCAGGATGGTCAGTGAAGGGCTTGTTGTCATTGCTTTCAGCGGTGGGAGCTTGCGCGTCAAGATCGACAAATGCTCTGGCTGGCAACCTATCGGGCGGCATATGAGGATAACGAAGTTAGGTGGACCGTATGTAATAGAGAAACTGGATGGGAGACCGTTCAGTGAGGTATATAGGTATTGCCTCGGGGAAATAGAGGGAGAAAGCCTTATGGAGCTGACACTTCTTTTCCCATTGATGTTGTATCGGAACGGAAAGCTGACGGCACGGCATCCGCTGCTGATACGCGATGATGGAGCTGCGGTGTTCAGTACGGATTTCATCGTGGGTGAAGAGGTACAGATCGGATATGGCAATCCTGCAAGGATCATATATGAGGCGCAGCATATGCAGCAGTGTATGGCCTCGTTCATGCCGCAGTGCCTTTTGCTGGCAGATTGCATTTCGCGATGGCGCATGCTTTCCGGAGATACAGAGCAGGAACTCAGATTGTGCAGGAGCATGGGGCCTTCAGTCGGTTTTTTTTGGACAGGGAGAAATCATCAGCTCCGGAATACAGCCAATGCAGCTTAACATGACATTTGTCATGGCTGGGCTTAAAGAAATCGGAGCAGACGAGAGGCCTATAGAGAGTATTGAACCAGATCCTATATCGCTGACAGGCTCCGACAGGATGCTGACACATATGGCTCATTTCATTCGTACCATTACAGCCGAGCTAGAGGCGAAGGATTCGAGTATGGAGCGCAAGGTTCAGCTGGATAGCCTTACGCAAATCTATAATAGGAGCCAGATTGAGGCAGAACTGCAGGAAGCGCTGCTTATGACGAAGGGCAATGAGAGACGTTTTGCAGTCATCATGATGGATATCGATGATTTCAAGAGCATAAATGACCGTTTCGGCCATGATATAGGAGATATCGCGCTTAAGTCACTGGCATATATATTGAAAGAGAGCGTCAGGACGACAGATGCTGCAGGAAGATGGGGTGGAGATGAATTCTTCCTGCTTTTGCAGAAGACAGATGCGCAGGGAGCCTATATCGTTGCCGAGCGTATCAGGAAGGCTATTCAGACAGGAAAAACACTCCCTGATGGAAGCCGATTCACTGTGAGCATAGGTATTACCGCCGCAAAGCCAGATGATACGATCATGTCGATATTCAAGCGTGCTGACCAGGCATTATATGCGGCTAAGGCCATCGAAGGCAAAGATTCCGTTGTCGATAGATAATAGACGAAAGTCGTCTCAAATGAATAGTATCAGATTCCTGTATGACCATTGCTGAATAGGGCAATGTGTGTATTATCTAATATACACAAAAAAGATGTGCCACCTCTCGGCAGCACATCTTTTTGTATTGTAAGCGATAAATTACAATCGCAGCATGAGGCTTCAAGTCAGTTCAGCTGAAAGAACGAACGGAGCTCATGCTGTACGGACGCTACCGTTATCGCATTGATGCACTCATTGGTCTTTTTCTTGCAATGCGTCTTGCAGCATGAATGGCATTCGCATGTCGTAAGTACGAAGCGGTTGTCACCGGTCAGCGGACCGTATATATCTGGATGCGTGGGCCCCCATATGGAGATCGTTGGTGTTCCGACTGCACATGCTATATAAAGGGGTCCTGTGTCGCCTGTGAGTACGCAGTCCGCCTTCGAGAAAAGGGCTGCAAGCTGCATGAGGTTCGGTTCACCGGCAATAGATATAGATGAACGATGCATCACATTTTGCGCTTTATCGATATATTGCTGGTCGCCCGGTGCTCCTGAAAATACAATCTGGATATCTTCGGGCAGCATGTCGATGGCATATCCGAATCGCTCTGAGGGCCAGTTCTTGTCTGGCCAGCTTGTGCGCGTGTTTACGATAAGGATTTTTTTGGAAGTGTCGATTCCATGTGATTCCCAGAAGCTGGAGGTATATCCCTC
>OMZT01000082.1 GCA_900315615.1 uncultured Veillonellaceae bacterium
AAGCGCCAGCCGCGCCGCCAGAGCCGCAAAGTAAGCGAGTATGGTATGCAGCTCAAAGAGAAGCAGAAGGCTAAGTTCATTTATGGCGTCATGGAGAAGCAGTTCCGTAAGTATTACGAGAGCGCAAAGAAGATGCCTGGCGTAACAGGTGAGAATCTTCTCTGCCTGCTTGAGCGCCGCCTTGATAATGTCGTGTTCCGCATCGGTCTGGCACGTACTCGCCGTCAGGCACGTCAGCTTGTAACACATGGTCATATCACGGTCAATGGTAAGCGCGTAGATATCCCATCAGCGCTTGTCAAGGCTGGGGATGTCGTGACCGTTGCTGAGAAGAGCCGTCAGAATGGTATCTTCAAGGGTATGGCTGAGGAATTCGATTCCCTTAGTGCTCCAGCATGGATCACAGTTGATAACAGCAGCATGAGCGGAACAATTACCCGTTTCCCGACCCGTGACGAGATTGATGTCCCGGTGACAGAGCAGGCAATCGTCGAGCTGTACTCCAGGTAATCCATAGAAGATGTGTCATCTTATATCGGATTATTAAGGAGGGTTATTACAGATGAACGAAATCGAAAAACCAAAAATCGAGATAAAAGAAATCAGCGATGATAACCGCTATGGCAAATTTGTCTGCGAACCGCTGGAGCGCGGCTATGGCACGACGCTGGGCAACAGCCTGCGCCGCATATTGCTTTCGTCGCTGCAGGGCGCTGCAATAACCTCCATCCGGATCGACGGGGTTCTCCACGAGTTCTCCACGATACCGGGCGTACGCGACGATGTCACGAGTATCGTACTGAATCTGAAACAGCTTTGCCTCAAAATGAATTGCGAGGAGCCGCGCGTGATACGCATAGATGCTTCTGGTGCATGCGAGGTTACAGCGGCGGATATCATCACCGATGCTGATGTGGAAATCCTTAATCCGGATCTTCATATTGCTACATTGAATGATGAGGGTGCGCTTCGGATGGAAATGACCGTTGAGCGTGGCCGCGGATACGTCCCATCGGATAAGAACCGCAAGCTGGATCAGGTCATCGGCGTGATTCCAATTGATTCGATTTTCTCACCTATACAGCGCGTGAATTATACCGTAGAAGATACGCGTGTTGGTAATGTCACAGACTACGATAAGCTAACTCTTGAGGTTTGGACAGACGGTTCGCTGCGCCCGGAAGAGGCTGTAAGCAAGTCTGCTAGCATTCTCATAGCGAATCTGAAGCTGTTCCAGAACCTTGTGGCTGTGCCAGAAGAGGAAGAAATCGAAGAGAATACATTCCAGGAAGAACCAGAAGATGATTCTTCAAAGGTATTCGAGATGACAATTGAGGATCTCGATCTTTCAGTACGTTCATTCAACTGCCTTAAGAGGGCAGGAATCGACACTGTCGGTGATCTTGTCGATAAGACCGAAGACGACATGATGAAGGTTCGCAATCTCGGTCGCAAGTCACTCGATGAGGTCAAGAAGAAGCTGCAGGAGCTCGGGCTTGCCCTGAAGACTCCGGAAGATTAAGGAGAGGAAACAATGAGTTATAGAAAACTTGGACGCGATTCCAGCGCCCGCAAGGCACTGTTCCGCAGTGCTCTCACTTCCCTCTTCGAGCATGAGCGCATAGAGACGACGGAAGCAAAGGCAAAGGAACTTCGCAAGTTTGCCGATAAGATGGTGACGCTTGCGAAGCGTGGTGACCTTTCGGCTCGCCGTCAGGTTCTTGCAAGCCTCATGGACGAAGATGTCGTAAGGAAACTGTTCGATGAGACTGCTAAGAAGTATGCTGACCGCAATGGTGGTTACACGCGTATCCTGAAGCTTGGTCCCCGTCGTGGGGATGCTGCGCCGATGGTAATCCTCGAACTGGTGTAATAGCATAGAAAGGCCGTGCAGAGATGCACGGCTTTTTTTATCACAGTAAAAAGGATTGTCATACAATATAATGATGTATATACGCAAAAAAACTTCTTGCACAATGCAAGAAGTTTTAATCTTTATGGTGGAGACGAAGGGGATTGAACCCTCGACCTCTCGGATGCGAACCGAACGCTCTCCCAGCTGAGCTACGTCCCCATATTATGCTGTCCCTCTCGACAACAGATATTAGTATAGCGCATATATAATCAAAAATCAAGCTTTTTATAAAAAATGATGAATCTTAGCAGGACAAATTTCGTATATGGCGAAATCTATCATTGGAACCTATAGGGGGGATATCTATACGCATGTAGTGTTATTATAATATGTATTTATGATGGATAGCATTTATTATAAATACGTGTGGATTTTCCGGTTATTAGAGTGTATAATAATATGTATATGGAATTCGTTGGGAATGTCAAAGGAGGGTAATCATGGAGAAACGAGAGACAATGTGGGAGTCATATCGCCGCAGGGGACTCAGCCGCCGCACATTCATAAAGGGGTGTGTAGCATTGACTTCTCTGATGGGTCTGAGCTCTGGCATGGTATCAAAGGTTGTTGAGGCTGCCGAGACAAAGCAGCTTCCAGTCGTTATCTGGATTCATGGTCACGAGTGCACGGGATGTGATGAGTCGTTCATCCGCTCTGCTGCACCGCTAGCATCAGATCTGATACTGAACAATGTAGCACTCGAATACGATCATCTCTTGAGCGCTGGATCTGGCGAACCTTTCGAGGAGCATCTGGAGAAGACAATCCAGGCGTATAATGGGAAGTACATACTTGCCGTCGAGGGTGCTGTTGCAACTAAAGGCAGCGGTATATACTGTATGTCTGGGGGTCATCCGTTCCTTGAGACTTTACAGCGTGCAGCAAAGGGTGCAGCTGCTATTATCGCATATGGTACATGCGCTGTTTCTGGTGGTATACAGTCTGCAGCACCGAATCCTACGGGATCTGCTGGTATAGGGCATTTTATAGGTGCAAAGGATGTAGTGAACGTTCCGGGCTGTCCGCCGATACCTGAGGTTATGACCGGAGTGGTCATGCATGTAGCATTGTTCGGGAAACTACCGCCTCTCGATTCTCAGGGCAGGCCTAAGCAGTTTTATGGCAACAGGATTCACGATACATGCTATCGCCGTCCGTTCTTCGATGCTGGTCTCTTCGCAGATTCTTATGATGATGCTGGTTCTAAGGCTGGTTGGTGCCTATATAAGCTTGGCTGCAGAGGCCCGGAGACGTATAACTCCTGCGGTAATATCCGTTGGTTCCAGGGCATGAGCTATCCTGTACAGTCAGGTGCACCGTGCATTGGCTGCGCAAATGCTAACTTCTGGAATCAGGGCCCGTTTTCAGATAGGTTGCCAAAGTATGGTCCTTTAGGAGATATCGATAAGATTGGTGCAGGCCTTGCAGTAGCTACGACTGCCGGTGTCGCGGCACATGGCGTATTGAGTGTTTATCAGCGCAGCAGACGTGACGCAGAGGCTGCTGAATCAGATGAAGTGAAAGGCGGGGAAGATAAATGAAGCACGTAGTCGTTGACCCGGTTACACGAATCGAAGGTCATCTCCGTGTAGAGATGCAGATAGACGAGGGTACAGGCAAAGTGATCGACGCGATTTCAAGCGGCACGGCTTGGCGTGGCTTGGAACTTGTAATGAAGGATCGTGACCCGCGCGATGCATGGGCTTATATACAGCGTATCTGTGGTGTATGTACTACGGCTCATGCGCTGGCATCTGTTCGTGCAGTTGAAGATGCTTTTGGTATTAAGATACCGAAGAATGCTAATTACATCCGCAATATCATGGCTGCATCGCTTACGGTGCAGGATCATCTGGTACATTTCTACCATCTCCATGCGCTTGACTGGGTAAGCCCACTTGAGGCGTTGGCTGCGGACCCTGTCGCAACGGCTAATCTCCAGACGACGGTTCTCAACGCATACAAGCTGAACGTCACTGGCTATCCTGGCATAAGCACAGAAGCATATCCGAAGGATTTCCCAAAGTCTACACCACAGTATTATGCGACGGTTCAGGCTAAGATCAAGGCCATCGTTGATAGCAAGCAGCTTGGTATCTTTGCTGCTCAGTGGTGGGATCATCCAGATTATAAGCTGCTCCCGCCTGAGGTACACCTCATGGCAGTAGCACATTATCTCGAGATGCTTGATAAACATCGTGAGCTCGTTGCACCGCATGTTATCTTCGGCGGCAAGAACCCACATCCGCACTATCTCGTAGGCGGTATGCCGTGCTCAATCTCTATGGATGACGGCAATGCCCCTGTTAATACGGATAGGCTTGCCATTGTCGACCGCTCGATAAACACGGGGCGTACGCTCATAAACAACTATTATATCCCGGATCTGCTTGCTATCGGCTCCGCTTATGTGAAAGCCGGCAGGGTAGACGGTGGCGGACTCGCGAAGAAGTGCGTCGTTGCTTTTGGTGCGTATCCAATCGAGGAATACAATGGCACTACGAATGGCGGCTTCTTCAAGAAGTTGCTCGTACGCTGCAATGGTGTCGTAGAGAACTTCGGTACGCCTAATGTGAAGTTTATAGAGTTCAATCAGGAAGACCTGCAGTCGCCTGACACGATCAGTGAGAGCGTCGATCATGCATGGTATGAATACGATAAGCAGGGTGCATCACTTCATCCTTGGGAGGGAGAGACGAAGGAACACTTCACTGGTCCTAAGGATGGTACCCCGACCATGTGGAAGGAGCTCAATGCTGGAGGGAAGTATTCCTGGCTGAAGACACCAAAATGGCATGGCAAGCTCGCAGAGGTAGGTCCTCTCGCAAGATATATTGTTATATATCAGAGAAACAAGATGGGGCTGCTGCCTGATCCGACCTGGGCTGAGCAGATGATGCTCCAGCAGATAGATATGGTCTCTAAGCTCTTGAATGTACAGCCGGAAGTATGGATGCCGACAATGGTTGGCAGGGTTGCTACCCGTGGCCTTGATTGCCAGCTCTCAGCTGAGATATCCAAGTTCTTCTTCGATAAGCTCATCACTAATATCAAGAGCGGCGACACGGCTGTTGCGAACATGGAGAAATGGGAGCCATCCACATGGCCTAAGGAGTGCAAAGGCGTTGGCGTCTATGAAGCACCGCGCGGAGCACTGAGCCATTGGGTGAATATCAAGGATGGCAAGATAAGCAACTATCAGTGCATCGTGCCGACGACATGGAATGCATGCCCACGTGATGACAAGGCAGGGCATGGTGCGTTCGAGCAGTCTATGATAGAGACGCATGTCCAGATCCCTGATAAGCCGCTTGAAATCGTGAAGGTCGTGCGTTCATTCGACCCATGCATGGCGTGCGCAACGCATTTCTATAATGCAAAGGGTGAAAAGATCCAGACGGTCACAACAGATCCATACACCGGGACACATGTTGAGAAATGACGAAGGAGGGGAAGAACAATGAAGAAGGTCCAGCGTGAAATCTTCTATGTATTCAGCCCGTTCCTACGCGTATTTCATTGGATAATGGTCGCTTCTATCATCATTTTGTTCGTGACAGGACTGTTGATAACGAAGCCTGCCGGAATATTGGCGACTGAGCCGACCGCTACGAGCATGTCGGTTGATCTTATCCGCAATATCCACTTCACAGTGGCGTATATCTTCCTGGCAGCTTTCATCCTGAAGGTATATGGCTTTATCATCAATAAAGGTGATAGGCTTTTCCCACATTTCTGGAGGGGATATTTCTACGCACAGACGGTTGATGTGGCTCTGCACTATATGTTCCTTCGTAACGAGCATGCTTCGTATCTAAGGAATCCGCTAGCCAGGTCGTCTTATGTACTCCTTTATGTACTCGTAGCTATCGAGTTCTTTACGGGCTTTGCTATGTATTTGATGACAGAGCCGGATGCATTCAGCACACAGCTCTTTGCCTGGGTGAACGTCGTACTTGGCGGAGAGATGATTACACACTATGTACATCACTATGTTGCATGGTTCATAATCCTTTTCGCTATAGGCCATATATACATGGTAATCCGTGCTGAATTCATGGAGGGCGAGTCAGAGGTATCCAGCATGTTCGCAGGAACGAAGATTCTTGCACACCATCCGCTTGATGAGGATGATGTCGATCCGGATGAGTTGGATAATGCAGACCGCCTGAAGAGATGGACAAATGTAGGAGAAGGTATATCTAAGATCAGGAATGTAGGAGGAAACTAATATGTGTAAAGAGTGCGGCTGTGGTGAGACGAACGGCAACAACAGGCTTCAGTTCATCGTCGACGGTTATACCGATGATAATGCGAAGGAAGTGGAAAAGGCATTGCTAGGGCTGCCTGGTGTGCTATATGTTCATATTCATCCGCATGAGGGCGAGACCACTGTAGACTATAGCCCTAAGCTTACCAAACTCAGTGCCATCATGAAAGTGTTTGATGACCGTGGGCTTACAGCCAACCTTTAATAAGTAAATATTCCTGCGGGGGAAGGGGGTGCGTTAGCATTCCCTTCTTTCCGTTTTCGAATAAATCCGGGGGGGAGGGATACATGTGCATGAGGTAGGGCTTGCTGAAGGTGTGCTGGATATCGCACTTGACTATGCGAAAAGAAATGATGCGAAGCGCATTGCTGAAGTAACGCTTCTCATTGGAGATATGGCTGGCGTAGAGAAAGATACATTAGAGTTTGCGTTCGATTCGATCAAGAAGGGCACGATTGCAAATGATGCTAAGCTTGTGATGCACACGGCACCTATTGTGGGGCGCTGCCAGAAGTGTGGCAAGGAGTTTCATATAGATCATTATGACTTTTTTTGCCCCGAGTGTAGTGACGGAGTCCTCGAATTGATATCGGGTCGTGAGCTACAGGTAGAATCACTGGAGGTAGAGTGAATGGCAGTAACGATTGATGTGAAGGCAGATATACTTGGCAAAAATGATGCTGTGGCAGAGGAACTGAGAAATCTTTTCAAAGAGAAGCATGTGTTTGTGCTCGATCTGATGGGATCTCCAGGATGTGGAAAAACCACCCTGCTTGAGAAAACCATGCAGGCGCTGAAGGACGATATCAATATGGCCGTTATCGAGGGTGATTTGTTCACTTCAAAAGATGCGGATCGTATAGATAGATATGGTGTGCCTGTCGTTCAGATCAATACGGCAGGCGGATGCCATCTTGACGCACCGATGATAAAGAAGGCAATAGAAAATATCGATCTCGATAAACTCGACCTGTTGGTGATTGAGAATGTAGGCAATCTCGTATGCCCTGCAGAGTTCGATATCGGTGAGCAGAAGAGGGCAGTCGTCCTTTCAATCACAGAGGGGGATGATAAGCCTATGAAATATCCTCTCATGTTCAAGCTTGCATCAATCGTGCTGCTGAACAAGACGGATATCTTGAAGTTCTGCAATTTCAACCTCGATGGTGCTACGGAGGACATAAAGACACTCAATCCAGGTGTAGAGGTACTGCCCGTGTCATGCTCTTTGGGCGATGGACTGAAGCCGTGGCTGGATTGGCTACGCGAGATGGTTCGTTCTGTGAAGTGATGGAGGTGCGATATGGCAGATGACATCATGGCAGTACCAGAGATAACCGTACTCGGAATAGGAAATGTCATATTACGAGATGAAGGATTCGGAGTGCGCGTCGCTGAGCATATCGATGCATTGTATGATTTTCCGGACAATGTGCAGGTACTGGATGGAGGCACACTTGGTCCTGAGCTGTTGCGCTTCGTTACGGGAACGAAGAATCTGCTTATCCTTGATGCGGTGAAGGGAACGGGAAAACCTGGTACCATATATACATTTCGTGATAGCAACGTGGATAAGCATTTCCAGGATAAGCTCTCAGCGCATGAAATCGGGATACAGGATGTCTTGGCATTGCTCGATGTGACGGGCAGGCCCATTCCTCATGTGACGGTGATGGGGGCAGAGCCGTATGATCTAGAGGCGGGGCTAGAGCTTTCAGAAGGCCTGAAGAAACTTGTGCCAAAGCTTACGGACATGGCAATAGATGAGCTTCGCTCTTGGGGCGTTGACGTACGTGAAAAAAAGGAACATGGCAGAGAGAATATCGGAAAGGTCGCGGAGGAGTCAGTACGCGAACGAATCGATGCGGCGATGTAAGGAGGAGTCAGTATGTGTCTTGCTGTGCCTGCGAAGATCGTGGGAATAAAGGATCAGCTAGCAGATGTAGAGATTGGTGGGGTGAGGCGCCAGGCGAGCCTGATGCTGCTTCCTGAAGCCAAGCTGGGAGACTATGTTCTTGTTCATGCAGGATTTGCGATGCAGGTCGTGACAGAGAAGGATGCAGACGAGACGGATGCACTTTTGGCGGAGATGCATGGTGCAGATCGTACAGTATACACGATAGATGAGGCAGCATCGAAACAGCCAATACGATGATGGAGTGATTCTTTTTGAACGAGAAGGAAAAAATGGCAGCGGATGAACTGCTCGATGGTATCCGTAAGATGGCTGTACGTCCAATCCGCCTGATGGAAGTCTGCGGTACACACACGGTTTCAATCTTTCGCGCAGGACTAAGGCAGCTTTTACCGCAAAATGTTGAGCTGGTCTCAGGACCGGGCTGTCCGGTATGTGTGACAGCGGACAGTTTTATGGATGATGCGATAGAGTATGCACATAAGGATGACGTCATCGTGGCGACATTCGGAGATATGCTGAAGATACCAGGCACTAAATCCAGCCTTGGTGAGGCAAAGGCAGAAGGTGCGGATGTACGCATCGTATATTCATCTATGGACTGCCTGGATATTGCAAGGGAAAATCCGGATAAGAAGGTTGTGTTCTTGGCTGTCGGATTTGAGACAACCGCACCAACGGCTGCAGCTACCGTGCTGGCCGCGAAAGCAGCGGGAATCATCAACCTGTATATGCTTTCTGCGCATAAGCTTGTCCCTCCTGTAATGAGGGCTTTGCTCGATGGAGGCAAGGCGCGTGTAGACGGATTTATACTGCCTGGACATGTATGCGTCGTGACTGGGACGAATGAATACCAGTTTCTGACAGATGAATATCATATTCCCGGTGTCGTTGCAGGATTTGAGCCATTGCAACTGATGCGTGCGATATATCGTCTTGTACGACAGATCAGCCTTGGTGAGGCGCGCGTAGAAAACGAGTACGGCGATGTGGTAGAACCTGATGGCAACCCGCGTGCGCGGCAGATTCTGTCGGAGGTATATGAGCCATGTGAAGCGGAATGGCGTGGAATTGGAAAGATACCTGCGTCTGGCCTGCGTATGCGCGAAGCGTATAAGGATTATGATATTAGCTATGTCATGCCTGTGCATACCTCACTGCCACCTAAAAAGACGGCATGCCGCTGCGGGGAGGTGCTTCAGGGACTAGTGAAGCCTGAGGAATGCCCGTTATTCGGCAAGGCGTGCGTACCTGAGCACGCCGTAGGTCCATGTATGGTTTCGGTAGAGGGTGTCTGTGCGGCGTGGTATAAATATGGCCGGAACCGTTTCACGTTCGAGTGAGGAGGGCAGATATGACATTTGACAAAATTACACTTGCACATGGTGCGGGCGGGTCAATGAGCCATGAACTCATGGATAAAATCATCGACCCTGTTATAGGGAATCCAGCGCTTGAGGTTTTTCATGATGGCGCTAGGTTGAGCCCAGGTGGAGATATAGCCTTTACGACAGATTCGTATGTGGTGAATCCCAGGTTTTTTCCTGGTGGAAATATAGGGAAGCTCTCTGTATGCGGCACTGTCAACGATCTTGCTATGACTGGAGCCGAGCCGATAGGGTTGTCACTTGCACTCATCATAGAGGAAGGATTCCCCGTTGCCGAGCTGCAGGAAATACTACACACGATCAAGAATGCCGCAGATGAAGCCGGTGTCAGTATTGTTACTGGAGATACGAAAGTCGTAGGGAATGGAAGCGCCGATGGGCTGTTCATCAATACGGCAGGTGTTGGGAGGATCATTGACGGAACGGATATAGCTCCGTCGAACATTCGCCCGGGCATGGATATCATCATCTCCGGCACCATCGGTGATCATGCAGCTACCGTGATGGCATCACGTCATGGCATTGATATCCCTGACAGTCTCAAATCAGACTGCGCACCACTTAATGGACTGGCATCGAAAATGCTGAAAGCAGTGCCAGAGATTGCATGCATGCGTGATCCGACGCGTGGTGGTGTGGCAGCCACATTGAATGAGCTGGCACAGCAGTCAGGCGTCGGAATGCTGCTTGACGAAGAGAGCCTGCCAGTACGCGAAGAGACGCGCGGCGTCTCAGACATTCTTGGATTTGATGTGCTAGAGCTCGCTAATGAGGGCAAGCTGCTCGCGTTCTGCCCACATGAGCGTACGGAGGAGCTTCTCTCTGTCATGCATGGTCATAAATATGGGCGAGAGGCTTGTGTTATTGGAAAGACGATAGATAAAGCCGCAGGTGAAGTCGGCCTGCGTACCGCATTGGGATCTATTCGTGTCGTCGGTATGCCGATGGGGGCAATAGTTCCACGCATCTGCTGATATATGGGGATCTCTGTAACATTATTTTGTACAGGGATCCTTTTTGCGTTATAATGGATGATGTGAGGAGGGAAGTGATATGATGAAAAGAGAGCTTAAAGAAGCTGCAAGATATGATAAAGCATCCATAGATCGTGATATACGTGAGGGATTTAGAAGAGGTCATCGCTGGCATAATCGTTTTCATCTTGAAATGCCATATGGCTTCTTATCGGCTCCTACCGGGCTATGCTGGTGGAAAGGTGAATATCATATATTTGCCAATTGGAACCCATTCGGATGCGAGTCAGATGAGAAATGCTGGATACATACATCGACGCGTGATTTCATAAGCTATAGCCTTCCAGAAATGGCACTGTGGCCAGACGCGGCTGAGGACAGCAACGGATGCGGATACGGCTGCGCATGTACAGAAGATGGACATATGCGTATCGTCTATACGGGAGCCACAGGAGGTTCTCTCAGCCCTGTACAGCGTTTTGGGACATGGCTAAAGGCCGAAAAGAAAATACGTCGTGACGAAATCGCCATCAATACCATACCAGATGGATTCGGAGATATATTCAGGGGTCCGCATATCTTTAAACGCAATGGTACAAGGTATATGATACTCGGGACAAATGGTGCGGATAAGGATGGATGTGCTGTTATTTACCGAGAGGAGAATTCACTTTCTGGTGAAGATCTGCTGTATGAGGCTCAGGAAGAGTCATCAGAAGTATCATATGAGGGGGATTCATTACCGTTTTCATCATCAGGGAAGAAATGGACATTCCTTGGACGTATACAAACGCGTTACGATGGGAAACCGATGGGATACATATGGGAAAATCCTAGCCTGCTTCATTTTGGGAGCTATGATGTGCTCGCGTTTTGTCCTAAAGGGCTTGAGCCACAGACATATGCATGGCAGAATCTCTATCAATCAGGATATATGACAGGCAAGATATCATTTTCTTCAATGAAATTCTTAGGCGGTGAATTTCAGGAATTCGATAAGGGATTTGACTTTTATGCACCGCAAATATTTGAGCATGCAGGAAGGCACTTTATGATTGGCTGGATGTGTATGCCTGATCGTCCTAAGGATTATCCGACTATTGAAAATGGATGGATGGGAAACTTTACAATGCCTCGTGAACTCGTGCTCAGGCAGGGCCATATATATTCGAAGCCATCTGAGGAGATGAAGTCACTACGTATAGCTGGGTCGGAGCAGGAAATACATAAGAGAGATATAGTGCATGATGATTGGCCGCTTGCTGAGGGAGCTGAGGCCTTGCTTAATATACGCATGGGCAATGCAGAAAGCATTGAGGTATCAGTGCGCTATGGCATTGAGCGACTAACATTCAGATTCGATCGTAGGACACAGGTCATGGAAATAGACCGCTCCGAGATGAAGAACGGTGGACGGGGCGTGAGGAGGTTTATGCTCAGTGCAGATGATCGTTTAAATTTGCGCTTATTTGTCGACCACTCGGCTGTAGAGGCATTCCTGCAATATGGAGAAGAAGCGGCTAGCTTGCTTGTATTTCCAGAGAAATATATCCTGCCAGAGCTGGCGTTAGATGCTCATGCGCCGATAGCCGAGATCACTGGAACTATATGGAAACTAGATGGCATGAAGCTGCGGGCATGATAGAGCTTTTCTAATGCAAAAATAATAGACATATATGGCAAGTTTCTTCTATAATAGATTTTTGTATATAGATTGACATGCACATATAATGAGGATGAGGCGGATATCATGCGTATCATGAAGTTTTTACTTGCGTTTACAGTTGCTTTTGTTTTTATTTCTCCGGTGCGATGCTCAGCTGAAATCGGTGAGAACTATCAGTTCGTAGACTCCAGAAACGATACTGGATATTATGTTGACATGCAGAGCGTATCTGTAGGTGAAAATGGACATGAATACACTGTAGACATTGCCGTGGTAAAGGGAGATAGCAACAAGGTATACCAGTATCGCATAAGCCTTGATTATGGGGAGAGAACATATTTCATACATAAAGCAGTCATAAGGACATATGATACAGGTAAAGTCATTTCAGATGAAGTGAATGATGGCCTTGCACATCCGTATGGTACAATGTCACCGATGCAGTATATAGTGGATTATATCTACGCGGTAGAGCACGGGAATAAGAATCCTTGAGGATATTCAGTAATATCATGGGATTAATATTATATGAAGCAGCAAGTATGCTGCTTTTTTTGGCAAAAAAAATGCCGACACCTAACGGCTCGGCCAAACACAAGATAAAATATATTAGTGCTTTTGAGTATGTCGGATATACCGACACCATCAGTATATTTCATTTGAAATGGAATGTCCAGCTTTTTTCTTCAAAAATGAAGATATTTTGTCATCGAATTATCATTTTCCATATTGAAGGGAATATGCGATGTCATAGCGAATAATACGGGAGAAATAGGATTCTAAGGGGAGGAATGGGGCAATGTATTTCAAGAAATTAATGAGTGCCGTGCTTAGCGGTGTATTTTTGATATCGACAATGGGAACGGCTGCTGCAGAGGTACCACAGACTGTCGAAGCGAGACTGACAACGGTGGAAAGCGATACATACGGTGGTGAGCAGACTGGAGCACTCATAGATAGGATAAATCATCTTGAGAGGGATTATGAAGGCAAGCACAGTAATGGCAGTATGCTGCAGCGTGTGAATTATCTCTATGGTAACCTTTATGAGAATCAATCCGGCCCATCGCTTATGACGAAGCTGAACGCAATAGAATGGGGAATCCGTCATGAGGTCAGCCGTACTCCAGTCCAGAACCGTATAACAGAGCTAGAGACAAAGGTGCAGGGAAAGACTACAGATGGGTCATATCGCTCACGCATTACGAAGCTGGGTACGTATGCTTTCGGTGGAAATGCACTGCCCATAACGCAGGTGACACTTCCGGAGAATACGTTGATAAAGATTGCGCTATCGTCTCCAGTAAATGCTAAGGAACTCAAGAAGGGCGATACAGTAAGGTATGAAGTTGCAGAGGATGTAGTGATAGACGGTGTGTTGCTATTCACGAAGGGAAGCCCTGGTGAGGGTGTTGTTACAGATGTGACACAGGCTAGGAATTTCGGAAGGAATGCAAAGATAGATATAGACTTCAAGACACTGCAGGCAATGGATGGTACACGCGTTGATGCGTATATCGGAGAGAAAGCAAAGAAAGAGATGAAGAATCTTGCTATGGCAGCTGGCGCAAGCCTCGCGGGCATAGCGGTGCTCGGTCCTGTAGGCATCATAGGCGGCGTGTTTGTCAAAGGGAAGAACATCGACCTCCCTGCGGGCACAGAAGTGTATGTGCAGACAAGCAAAGAAATATCTGTTTATGGAGTACAGACCGTAGCAGAGTGATAGAGTGCTCTTATAGAGGAGCATTGATGAAGCGGAGGTGGCGTGACACCTCCGCTTTTTGGTTGCGGTAATAAGAAAAATGATGTAATATTAGATAGATATGGGGCATGTACGCGCAAGAGGAGATTTTTTGATGGATATAAGAAAGCTCTGCATAGGGGCGGCAGTTGCGGCAGCAGCTTTACCGTATGGAGCGGCAGACGCACATTATTTTTCGTCCAGCGACACCGGTGTGGATGCGCTCGATTATATAGAAGACAGACATCGCGAAGAGCGCGAGAATTTTCTTTATGATGACGAGACAAGACTCATAAAGGATACGGAAGATATGCGCAAAAAGCTGCGTCATCCTGAGCTGCTTAAAGATCCGACGAGCCAGGTACCAACTTCCTTTGAGGGAGATGACATGTCGTGGGATCAGAGTACAGGTGACTTTACTGCGAAGGGACATGTAAGGATTACTACGCTTGATAAGAGGCGTTTTGAGGCAGATGAAGCGACAGGAAATACTATAGAGCAGCGTGTAGAGGTACCAGGGAGAACGCATCTGCTTCAGATGACGGACGGCATGACGCGTGTAAGGCTTGACGGGTATAAGGCTAACTACAGTTATAGCACAAAAAAGGGGTCTATTGATGATGCCAGCGGAAAGGCTGGACATTACTATGTGACGGGAAAGCGTTTTGAATTCTATCCGGATCATGTAGTTGTCTATGATGGTACTGCAACGAAGTGCGCTGCTAAACGACCCGATTACCAGATGAGGGCTAAGAAGATAGAAGTGTACCCCGACCAGAAAATCATCATGACGGATGTGGAATTCTGGCTTGGAAAGGCCATGATGATGAAAAGGCACCATTATGAGAATGACATTGGTGCGTCGACAAAAGACCGGGAACTCATCTATCCACGCGTGGGATGGGATGATGATGATGGCGTGTGGATACGCCAGAGCTTGAGATACAATATAGCAAAGAATGTCAAGCTTACGCCGGTATATTTGTATGGCACGAAGATACATACGAAGAGCAGTGCCATACTGCAATGGCAAAGCGGTGGCAGCAGGCTCCATGTAGACTATGGTTTCTACGATGACAGTGATGATCATTGGATAAAGAAAAAACCGAGCCTGATATGGGAGTATGGTGCGCATTTTGGCGTCATGCCACTTAGCTGGAGACTAAAAACAGAATATGGGCAGTGGGATGATGGTGATATAGACAGCACGCATACATATGGTGGAGTGAATGTCTATCATGATCCTATCATACTGGGAAAGGACTGGAGACTTTTTCTGGGCGTCGGATACGAGGTAACACATGAGAGCTACGATCATTCTAGAGTAAAGGGCTTCAGCTATGATATATCTACGGTGAAGGAGTTCTCACCGGTATTTGCTATGTATACAGGCTATCATTTCACCAAGAACAGTGAGAACCGTACGCTTTTCAACTATGATGTAGATGATTTCGAGAGAAAGCTGGAGACGGGCTGCAGCCTGAGGCTCACACATCTGGATCGCATTGTAGCTGGTACAGAGTATGACCTCGATCGAGACAGCCTTCGTGATGTGGATTATTACTGGTATCACGATGTTCATTGTGCACAATTCGTCGTTCGTTATCGTGCAAAGCGTGACAGTTGGCATGTATCATTCAATTTCATTCCGTGGTGATTGGAAGGAGTGGGTGCTTTGACAAAGGAAGAACTGCTTGATGGCGTGAAGCGCATGGATGGTCAGCCCGTACTTGTACTGGGTGACCTGATAGCCGATATATACCTTGATGGGCGAATATCGAGGATATCAAGGGAGGCACCTGTACTCGTCCTTGAGGAAGCAGGCGAAAAGGTCGTCGCAGGTGGAGCTGCAAATGTCGCCAACAATGTAGCGACACTCGGCGGCGCCGCATATGCTGCCGGCGTGATAGGCGGCGATAGCGGCGGGGCTGGCCTCATGGATATCCTGGAAAGTAACGGCGCAGATACCTGCGCGATGGTCCTTGCAAAAGATCGCCCAACTATATCTAAGACACGGGTGATTGCAGGTGGAAGAGCTACTGTTTCACAGCAGATCGTTCGTATTGATAAGTCATCCAAGGAACCATTGAAAAAAACAACTGAAGCCGTTCTTGAAGAGACGGTGATGGGGATACTGCCATCTGTGTCAGGTGTCGTCCTCTCTGACTATGGCAATGGTACCATTACGCAGCATCTCAGGAAAAAGATATTTGGCTTCTGCAGGGATAATGGCATTCCATCAATCGTTGATTCCAGATATGATATTCGTTCATTCCCGGGGACGGGATTTGTGAAGCAGAATGATTCGGAGCTTGCCGCCGCGGTTGGACATAAGCTTTCAACAGCAGATGAGACGAGAAATGCGGCAATGCATCTCATAAAACTGTTGGCAGCCAAGGGAGCGCTGATTACCCGTGGCGAGGATGGCATGATGCTATATCTGTCAGATGGGACTGCATGTGATATACCTGTTTCGGACGTGAGTGAAGTATATGATGTGTCAGGTGCAGGAGATACATGTGTCGCGACATTCATTACGGCACTTGCCGGAGGCGCCTCACCTGCGGCGGCTGCGGTACTTTCAAATATTGCGGCTGGTATAGCCGTGCGTAAACGCGGCACGGCGACCGTGTCGAGGCAGGAGCTTACAGAGGCGGTGAAGTCTGCCAGGAGGGAGGCTGTCCTGTGCTGATACCAAGGGAAAGAATAGGGAGCTTTTGCGAGACATTGCGTCTTGCTGGCAAAAAGATAGTATTCACAAATGGATGCTTTGATATCATACATGCAGGACATGTTCGCTACCTCGAAAAGGCGGCCTCTTTTGGAGACTTCCTGGTGCTAGGGCTTAATTCTGATGCTTCGGTCAGACGACTGAAGGGAGAGACGAGGCCAGTAAATCCCGAATATGATCGTGCAGAGGTAGCTGGAGCATTACGCTCTGTAGGATGTGTAGTCATATTCGAAGAAGACACAGCTGAGGAACTGATTCGTGTGGTGCGTCCTGATGTATACGTTAAGGGCGGAGACTATACGATAAGTACCCTGCCAGAAGCAAGAATAGTTGCTGGGTATGGCGGACACACAGAGATAGTAGGTCTGGTTGAGGGAAGATCAACGACGAATATTATCAGCAAGATCAAGAAAGAAGCAAAGCTATGAAAAAGTTTCTCGTCGTTAAGCTTAGTGCAATCGGTGATGTGATACATGCCTTGCCCGTGTCATATGCTATAAAGGAGACATATCCTGATTCGCATCTGGCCTGGGTAGTGGAACCGCCAGCAAGGCCACTCCTCGAGGGCAATCCCTATATTGATGAGATCATTACCTTTAATAAAAAGGAATTCAAGAGCATACGCGGCTTCATGAAGAATTATGGTCCATTCAGGGATATGCTGCGGCAGCACGATTTCGATGCTTCGCTCGATTTGCAGGGGCTATTTAAGTCGGCAGCTATAGTCCATGCAGCGGGTGCGAAGAAACGCTACGGGACGTGCAATATGCGTGAGATGAGTGATCACATCAGCCATCCCGTGCGGGGACCACACCGTAATGGGCATATCGTAGATCGTTATCTTGATGTCGCAAGGGCACTCGGATGCCGCGTGGAGCACGTGAAATTCCCTGTAGTCGTTAGTGATACAGATATGTCGCATGCGTCAGCCCGCCTGCGTAAGGAGGGCGTACCAGAGGGTCAGGCTTATGCGGCTATAGCAGTCGGTGCGAACTGGCCGAATAAACGCTGGCCGGTAGAGTACTGGGCTGTGCTGTGTGATTGGCTGTATGACGAGCATATCATACCTGTTTTGACGGGTGGCGGCCCAGTCGATGAGGATATTGCATTCAGGATGTCACGTATGATGGAAATTCCGGCAATCAGCCTCGTGGGGAAAACAAACCTCAAGGAGCTAGCTTATATCATGCAGCATGCGAGATTCGTTATCGGTGGCGATACGGGGCCAGTTCATTTGGCGGCTGGACTTGGCACGAAGACCATAATGCTTATGGGGCCAACCGATGCGAATAGAAATGGCCCATATGGCCAGCAGCAAAATGCTATAGAAGTAGAAAGGGCTTGCAGATACTGCTGGAAGCGTGCGTGCCCCAGCGGATTCGACTGCCTTGCTGCCATTAATGTAGAGACAGTGAAACGGAAGATACGGGAGGTTCTCAGGTGAGACTTGATAAGTTTTTCCGGAATCTGCAGCAGGATATCAAGACATTTATTTTTTTCTTGCTGCTTATATGTCTTTTCAGGATAGCTTTTATATGCTTTTTCCATGATTCGCTCGATGCCAGTACGGCTAATGCGGATATTATCATGGCGAACCTCGCTGGTATGAGGCTCAGCATGAAATCAGCTGGCGCAATCATGGCGGTTGGATTTATTTCCTGCACCGTAATAGGTGGGCTTATTTTCCCACGCATCAACTTCTATAAGCTGCGCCTGACCCTTGGTGGGATAGGCATTACGCTACTGACTATTCTTTTTTGTGCCAGGTTCCCATATTACAAACTGTTTCATGCAGGATTCGGCGCGGAAATAGCAGAAGGGCTGCAAGACGATCATCAGGCTATCTTCTCGACTATGCTGGATGAATATCAGCTGATACCGAGACTTGCGGTAGCTATATTGCTGTCATTTGTTATTTTCATGGCATATCGTCGGGTCATCAGGACGCGTACATTCGGATTGCCTAATGTCAAAGTCATGAGACACTCTGTATTAGCATGGATATCTATGCTTGTCTTCGTCCTTGTGAGCTTTTTCTTTATACGTTTTGGCGGAAGCTTTTCGTATACGCATTCCTTGAACTGGGAAAATGCAGGCATCACGGGTGATACATTCCTGAACGAGATGATCTTGGATGACCTGCAGGGATTATATCGGGCACAGTCCATCTATAAAAGGATGAAGACAGGAAAGATTGAATATGTAGATTCTGAGAACATACGCGATTCACTAAGGCTGCTGTCGGATGGAAATCAATCATCGGATAAAGTATCTGGGTATATTACACATATCGTAAAGGGTGCGAAGATAAAGAAACCACGGCATATATTCATCATATTGGGGGAGTCGTGGGCTGAGTGGCCTCTCTTGCCAAAGTATGAGGGTCTGCATGTTGCAGACGGATTGAAATCTCTCATGCAACGTCCCGATGCGTATCATACTGACACGTTCATGCCAAACGGTGAATTCACGATGATTGGCATTACAGGTGTCGTGACGGGGCTCAGCGAGGTTGGCATACGGGTCAATAACAGGCCTCGAACCTTTAATGAAGTATATCCGACATCGATGGCTCCGCAGTTCAAGTCACTGGGCTATAATGTCGATTTCTGGTATGGTGGATATCCATCATGGGATAATATAAAGAGAACAGTATTGGCACAAGGATTCGATCATTTCTGGTCATGCCCGGATTTTGGCGGTACGCGTCAATCCATATGGGGTACGACGGATGAAAATATTTTCGGAGCACTGTCAAGCCATATCAATGATGAGGCACCGACTGTACATGTCATCATGACGGTATCAAACCATCCTCCATATAATCTTGATCTTGCCGCTGAGGGTTTTGATACTGTTACCGAGACAAATCGTATAAAGGAAATCATGCCTGAGGTGAAGAATCCCGAGGAATTGGCAGTTGAGCTTGGGCATTACTGGTATATGGATAAGGTCGTAACGGCATTCGTAAATGCTACGCTCGAGAAATACCCTGACAGCTTATTTGTCATTACCGGCGACCATGCCGTGCGTATGGATCCGGGACCTAATACGTCTTTATACGAGCATCAGGCTGTACCATTTGTCATTGTAGGCGATGGCATATCTGCTGACTATTTTGCAGAACATATGACCGGCGGTCATACAGCCATTGCGCCAACGCTGATCGAATTGATTGCTCCTGAAGGCTTCGAATATGTATCAATAGCAAGATCCATGACGCTTGGTGCACAGCCTGCATTCAATCGCAACGTATGGCTGACAAATAGAGCAGCGGGAAATATAGCAGATGATAAGGCCGAAGACCTTGCGGGTATGAATGGGGATTATTCCAGTGATAAGGAGAGCCTGCTTCCCTGGATACGTGCTATGCGCACAGCCAGCTGGCAGCTTATCATGAAAGGAGACAATCTGGATGGCTGACGCAGCGAATACTGCAAAATATAAGAATATACTCGTTATCAATCTGATGCACATTGGTGATCTTATGCTGGTAACACCTGTCCTTAGAACGCTACGTGCAAACTATCCACAGTCACGTATAACATTGCTGGCCGATTTGAAGCTGCGTGATCTCGTTGAGCATAACAAGTGGATAGATGATTGCATGCTTATAGATAAGAAGGGCAAGGATGATCATCTCCTGAATTTCATCAAGTTCATCATGAAAATCAGGAACACGCATTTCGACTTGGTGATAAATCTTCATCGTAATGAGCGCGCCTCAGCACTGGCGGCGTTTTCTGGTGCCAATCGCGTTATTGGATACGCGAAGCCGGGGTTTTCTTTCTTCTTCAGCGACGTATTCCCCAATAAGAAGGCAGTTGAACATCAGATACAATCTCATTTTGAGGTATTACTTCGCTCTGGAGTAGTCGATCATATCGATGATGGCGGGCTGGAGATGTGGATTACTCCTGAGGATGATCAAAAAGCACAGAAGCTATGGGATGAGCACTTCGCACCCGGTCGTAAGGTCGTTGCGCTTAATATCGGTGCAAGCTGGGAGACAAAGAGATGGCTCGATACGTATTTCGCCGATGTGGCTGATGACCTTATTGAACATGGATATGCAATCGCATTCTATGGAGGTCCTGGGGATACCGGTATCGTTAGGGCCTGCATAGACAAGATGGCACATCATAACTCTCCTGAGCTTCATGTCTTTACCGGAAAACTTAGCCTTGCCGTGCTAGCTGGTATGCTGAAGCGCTCTGCGCTTTTTATTACGACAGATTCTGGGCCGATGCATGTAGGCGTTGCGATGAATGTTCCTATCGTAACCATGTTTGGATCATCGCCAGTGCCAGGATTTTATCCATATGATGAGAAGGATGTCCTGATAAAGACCCCTGAAAAGTGCCATCCGTGCGGTATACATGTGTGCCCGCGCAAGGGTGAAGAATTCATGGGATGCATGAAGCACATAAAGCCAGATGTCGTACTGAGGTACGCTTATAGGCTCCTCGATACATACGGCGACTCAGCCGGAGCACAGCCGGCGCATTATGGGCAGTACCATTGTGAAGTCATTGATTTAGCTGAATATATGAAGCACGAATCCCACTTAAAAGACCGTATATGATAGTGGATCTTAATTACCAATTATGAAACAGAAAGATTGAGATGAATATGAACAAATTTCAGGCGCATAGGATTTTTTCTTTCGAGACGGCTTTAGGCATATTAGCAAAAAGATTCCCGGAGAATATAACCTGTAGCGAGGTGCTGAAGCCTGTTACGGGCTGGGTAGGAAAACGTGTCTATAAGATCAGGGAGCATATCCCTTCCGCGTCGATGGAGCGTTACTTCGCTGATTGGACAGAGCATATTACAGGATACGATACGGTAATCATGGGGCAGAGTGTGAGGTCACGCGAGGTTTTTGAGAAGATACGGGAGCTGAACCCATCGGCACGTCTCATACAGACTTATAATGATACCATTGATGATGATGGACGCAACAACCCGCGCCATTATCAAGGAATGGGCATAGAATTCTATACGTTTGATAAAGGCGATGCAGAAAAGTATAAATCATATGGTATGCAATTCAAGCATTATTTCTGGCCGAATGCGGCAACAGTAGATGATGCAGAGCGATTCATGAAGCAACAGGATGAACCCGTTGAAAAACGCCAGGAGGCATTCTTTATAGGAGCGGATAGAGGCAGGCTGAAATATCTCATGAGCCTTTCTGATCGTTTGAAAGATATGGGAGTCGAGGCCAAGTTCCATATCGTTGGTGAGCTGCATGGTCATTATTATGGACATCAGAGAGAGGTTATCACTAGGCAAAGACTCAGTTATGAAGAAGTGATTGATGAAGATAGGCATTCATGTGCTATTATAGACGTGCCGCAGCCGGGACAGATGGGGCTGACTTTGCGCCCGATGGAGGCGCTCTTCTTTGGGAGAAAGCTCATTACGACCAATAAAGATATCAAGAACTATGATTTCTACTGTCCGGAAAATATCTTTATCTTGGATGAGCAGCCAGATGAAGATATCAGAGCCTTCCTCAATGCGCCTATGAAAAAGATACCATTTGATATCGTCAGTGGATATACGGCTGAGAGATGGCTTAATGGCTTCTTCTGATCCGTGGATAAGCCGCATTCGCCCGAGTAGCGTATTGTATCCTGCCAATCGCATGAATGCTGACTGATGACCCGTATTCTCAATGATCTTTATGAGGCGGCTGGCGTTTATCTAAGCGGGATAACGAGCGGTGTTGGGACCCTTCAGAAGCTTGCACCAACTGAATAAAATGCGTATAATTGTAGTAATATAAGTGTTCCGGAGGAGGCAGATTATGGACAAAAAGGCATTATATGATTTTATAGCGAAAAAGACTGGCAAATGTGCTATTGCTGTTGTCGGGGATGTAATGCTTGATAAGTATTACTACGGCGAAGTGACACGCATATCGCCAGAGGCTCCTGTGCCCATTACGCATGTGATCAGCCAGAAGGAGACACTTGGCGGTGCTGCGAACGTTGCGCATAACCTTGCATTGCTTGGTACAGATACCACGATTTGCGGATTTGTCGGTAACGATTATCATTGCTCGAGCCTTTTGGATAAGCTTACGGCACGTGGAATCAATTTCAGCGGTCTCGTGCATACTACAGCACCGACGACGACGAAGATGCGTATCATAGGTGGACATCAGCAGATGATGCGTCTTGACTTCGAGGATACGTCTCCCGTTGATAGACCCTATATGGAAAGGCTTATAAACTATGTGTGTCAGCGTCTTAGTGAATCGTTGGATGCAGTCATCATATCCGATTATGGTAAGGGAGTATGTACGGAAGAATCATGCCAGGATATCATCAAAGAGGCACATGCCCATGGAGTACCTGTTCTCGTAGATCCGAAGGGCTATGAATGGACGAAATATGATGGGGCGGATTACATCACCCCGAACATAAAAGAGATAAATGAAGTCCTGCTGGAACCTATATCGAATGAGGATGAAGCGGTTGAAAAGGCAGCGCGATATGTTATGCGGAAGTATCATATCAAGAATGTCATCATCACGCGCTCAGAAAAAGGCTTGACGCTTGTGACGCAGGACGCGGCTTGCCATATCCCGACATGGGCTAGGGAAGTATTTGATGTATCTGGTGCAGGCGATACAGTGATAGCCGTATTCGCACTTGCATTAGCTGGAGGGCTTTCAGCTGAGGACAGTGCATATCTTGCAAATCTTGCGGCGAGTGTTGTCGTAGCAAAGCTTGGTACATACGCAGTCAGCAGGGAAGAACTGCTTGGTGCTATGAAAATCCGTGCAGCAGCGGAAAGGGAGGAAGATATATGATTATCGTAACAGGTGGGGCAGGATTCATTGGCAGCAATATCGTCAGGGAGCTGAATCAGAGAGGCCGTACAGATATACTTATCGTAGATGACCTTAAAGATGGCGAAAACTATAAGAATCTTCGCGGCCTCCAGTTCATAGACTATCAGCATAAGGATAACTTCCTTGAGACCATAGAAGATGATGCATTTGATGGAGCAGACATCGATGGTGTGTTCCATGAGGGTGCATGTTCCGATACGATGGAATACGATGTGAACTATATGATGCGCACGAACTATGAGTACTCCAAGTCGGTGCTGCATTTCTGCCTAGAGCATCGCATACCGTTCATGTATGCGTCTTCAGCATCGACGTACGGTGATGGTGCTAATGGATTCCGCGAAGGCGATACGTGCGAGAACGCATTGAATCCATACGCATTCTCGAAGCTGATTTTCGACCGTTATGTGCGTCAGGTGATACCAGAGGCGAGAAGCCAGATCGTAGGTCTGCGTTATTTCAACGTGTATGGCCCTCAGGAGCACCATAAAGGCAAGATGGCATCTATCTTCTACCAGCTTTATAATCAGATAAAGGCAACTGGTAAGGCACATATATTTGAGGGAGAGGGCGGGTATGCTGACGGAGAACAGCGCCGCGACTTCGTATACGTGAAGGATGTCGTGAACGTCAACCTTTGGTTCTGGGAGAATAAAGCGGAAAGCGGCATATATAACTGTGGTACGGGCAAGGCGCATACATATAATGAAGCGGCACAGGCAGTGATAGACGCATTGGGAACAGGCAAGATCGAGTACCGTCCGTTCCCAGAGGTGCTCATAGGCAAGTATCAGAACTTCACTGAGGCTGATACGGATAAGCTTTTCGCTGCAGGCTATGACAGAGGATTCCATGATATGAAGGCTGCTGTGAAGGAGTACGTGGCTTTCCTTGAATCTGGCGGATATTTCGTTTATGGTAAATAATATTTGTTCATGATCGTGGTTGCTATGAGGATATGATGGATAAAGCTGTATTCTTTGATAGGGATGGCACGCTGAATGTTGACGGACATTACATATATCGTATAGAGGATTTTAAATGGATGCCTGATGCAGCAGAAGCCATCCGATATTGCCATGATAAGGGATACCTTGTGATAGTCGTTACGAATCAGAGTGGCGTTGCTCGCGGATACTATACTGAGGACGATGTACACGCACTTCACGAGTATATGAATGATGAGCTTCAAAGGCTCGGTACGAGTATTGATGCGTTCTACTACTGTCCCCACCATCCTGAGGCTAAGATCGAGAAATATCGTATAGACTGTGATTGCCGCAAACCAAAACCTGGAATGGTGCTGAAGGCGTGTCATGACTTCGGAATAGATATGTCAAAGAGCTATATGATCGGCGATAAGAAGCGTGATGTAGAGTGCGGTGAGCGTGCTGGTGTAAGAGGTATCCTTTACAAGGGCGGTAGTCTGCTAAAGCTCTTGAAGCCGCTTATTTGATGACCATCTGGCTACATGAGAGAGGATTTGTCACATGCGTATAGCAGTCATGCTTTTTAGTAAAAATACCATATCGCAGGTCGGCGGACGCGAGCGCATATTTACAGAGATGTCAAATAATCTCTCATTGCGTGGCCATGATGTGCTCGCCGTATGGAATGATAAACCTGGGGCGGTGCCATTCTTTCCCTTGAATCGTCATGTTGAAAGATTGAATCTCAGCTTAGGCAGGCTGCGCCCTTCTGCAGGTGCTGCCCTTTTACAGGGACTCAGCCGTGGGCTGGGCGTGGGATCTGGTATGCAGGCGCAGGACGATATGGCTCGAACACTAGCAAACGAATTCCTGCGGAACCATGCCGTGCGTGATGTCGAGATATTTGTCTGCTTTGACTATATGTCGGTGCTTATGGCAAGACGTCTAGGAAATGGCAAGATACCGATTGTATGGCGTATAGGGAGCGTCCCAGGCGAAGAGCTTTCAAAGCTTAACCGAGCAGAGCTAAAGGCTGCCGCAAATGCGGATGCGTGCGTTGTCATGCAGGAGCCTTTTATAGAGCATGCAAAGAAGTACCTCGGAGGGAATGCACGCATAGAGGCGATACCCAACCCTGTTCCACTCGTTCCTGAATCGAGCCGCGCGGACTTCTATGCTCGAAAAACGGTGAGGCGTATAGTCCATATTGGTAGGCTTGAGGGGCATAGGAAACGTCAAATGATGCTGGTGCGCGCTTTTCAGCCATTGGCTAAGACGTACCCCAGCTGGGAGGTGCGCATGTATGGTCCAGTTGCTGATCCTGACTATCAGCGCAGCATGGCCTCATATCTGAAGAAATATCATCTTCAAAAACAGGTGCGCTTCTGTGGTGTAACCGGAAAAATATCAAGTGTGCTCAGATCGGCTGATATATTTGCGTTCCCATCGGCATGGGAGGGGTTCAGCCTTGC
>OMZT01000085.1 GCA_900315615.1 uncultured Veillonellaceae bacterium
AAAACGCTTCATTTCAGGTAAGACAGCATCATCCGTTGAAAAAATATAGAGCGCATCATCCTTACCTGCGCACGCCGCCTCATATCCCTGAAACTTCGTTTTCAGCAAGCGTTCTGCATCATCGAGATTGACCCTGTTACCAAAAATCTTGAGGAAGCGTTTCTTCCTGCCAACGATCGAATATATGCCATCTTCATCAAAAGAAGCCATATCCCCGGTCTCATAGCGCCCATGACGCTCGTCGCCCTTTACCAGATCAGACAGCTCGAGGGCATATCCCATCGTCACGTTATCGCCATAATACACCAGTTCACCTGTCTTGCCCGGCTCACTGATGATACCCCCATCTACATCTTCAAGCTCAAACCTGCCGCCCGGTATAGGAATGCCCATACAACCGACATGTGACAAAGCCATATCTGAAGGGAGATACCCCATGCGTGATGTCGCTTCCGCCGCGCCATACATAACAACAAAATGTTTTCCGTTGTCAGCAGCATACTGTGCAAATTTCTGATGAAGCTTGGGAAGTATCTTTCCACCTGCCTGTGTCATCGTCCTCAGACTAGGAAAATCCTGCCTATAAAAACGCAGTCTGTCCAGCATATCATATGTATAGGGCACGCCAGCAAAGGAAGTAGCACCTTCTTTTTTAAAGAAATCCCAAAACGCTTTCTGCATAATTGAGCAATCAGTAAGAAGCAGCATCGCACCAGCTGCCAGATGAGTATTGACTATAGACAGCCCATATACATAATTCATCGGTAACGTGGTAATACCCTTCTCATCGGAGCCAATTCTTAGATAATCAACTATAGAATCCGTATTCGCACGTATATTACGATAAGACTGCCTCACAAGCTTGGGGCTGCCCGTAGAGCCAGAGGTGGTTATCAGGAGAGCAAGCTCGGGATTCATTTCAGCTTTACTTTCTTCATCTGCAACCGCAAGCACATATCCGCACAGTTTGTGCCTTACATCATTAAAGCCAAGACGCGCTGCATCTTCTTCTGGCATCCACAAGAAAGCCGGACGATACGTCTCAAATAGATGTTTAAATAGTCCCTCAGGTATATCATGACGCAGCATCAATGGTACAATGTCATGATTGATACATGCCGTATACCCTATAACACTTGCCGGCTTGTTTTCACAAAGGCAGAAAACCAGACACCTCCTGCCGATAGCATCGGCTAGCTGATCGCCTTCGTCCTTCAGCTGACTATAAGTAACGGCATCACCCTGATCATCTTTCATTGCAATACTATCGCTGAACTTATCAAAATCCCAAATTTGCATCCGAATCACCTCGGCTTAGAATTTTATGTCGTATTTCTCCGAAAGGACTTCTTTGCCCTTGTTATAAGAGTTGATACCTATGATATCCTCTGTTTCCAGCATAATATCAAACGCATCTTCAAATGCTGCTACAAGCTTCATCTGTCCGACAGAATCCCATCCTTCAGACTTATTGAACTCCATGCTCTCGGCATCCTTTTCATCAATATCGAACGCATCCACAAAAGCCTGATTATACTTCTCGATATTCGTCATTTTAGTCATCCTTTCAAGTCAAAGTGTCCAGCCGCCGTTGGCGCCTATGGTCTCGCCTGTGACATAGCTTGACATACTAGACGCGAGGAAAAGTGCTACATTTGCTATCTCCTCGGGGCTTCCTATGCGTCCCATGCCTATCTGTGAGGTGATTTCCTTTTCTTTCTCCTCGCCTATAGCATGGAACAGCTCTGTATCTATATTGCCGGGCGCTATGGCATTCACGCGGATGCCAAATGGGGCAAGCTCTCGTGCCCACGTCTTTGTGACGGCTATGACTGCGCCCTTTGACGCGGCGTACGCCGTCTGCCCCGCATTGCCACGCTGCCCGATGATAGATGCCATATTGACGATACTGCCGCCACCGGCGCGCTTCATCAGCCTGACGGCATACTGCGCGATATGTATCGGTGCCGTCACATTCGTCGCAAATGTCTCCTCTAGCGTCGCATCATCTACCATCTCAAGGTATGCGTCACGCATGATGCCGGCATTATTCACGAGCACATCGAGACGCTTCTGCTCCTTCTGTATGCGCATGATGGCCTTCTTCACGGCAGCCTTGTCACACACGTCAAAGTAGAGCGGTATGATACGTCCATCGGACTTCGCTGCAACATCATCCAGTGCGCCCTCACTGCGCGCATTGGCATAGACGATGGCACCCTCATCCGCAAACTTCTCCATGATGGCGCGGCCTATTCCACGCGACGCCCCGGTCACCAAAGC
>OMZT01000106.1 GCA_900315615.1 uncultured Veillonellaceae bacterium
CACGGATCGGTTTGATGATGATCGTCAGGATACTGTTGCGCGTGCAGAGGCTGCAGGGGTTTCCCGTATCGTCGAGATGGGCGATAGCATGGAGAGCTCGGCCAAGGCCGTGAGTATCGCAGATGAATTCAGCGGTGTTTATGCAGCTGTCGGTATCCATCCAGAGGAGCTTGCACCATTTGGTGAGAAGGAGGCAAGCCAGATAGAGGCATGGCTTTCTATGCCGAAGGTTGTTGCGATTGGCGAGATAGGGCTCGATTACTATTGGGAAAAGGATATGGATCGGCGGCAGGAGCAGCAGAGACTTTTCATAAGTCAGCTTGACCTAGCAAGGCAATTGCATGTGCCGGTTTGCATACATGACCGCGATGCGCATGGGGATCTGTTCTCTATATTGAAAAAAGAAGGTATCGGGATCACCAAGGTGGTACATTGCTACTCGGGAAGCCTTGAGATGGCTAAGGAGCTCGTAAAGCTTGGATGCTATTTGGGCTTTGATGGACCTATTACTTTCAAGAATGCTGCTAAGGCGCCTGAGGTGCTCAGGTGGATGCCCATAGATCGCATATTGCTGGAGACAGACTGCCCGTATATGGCACCCGTACCTATGCGTGGCAAGCGCAATGAGCCTGCCTTCGTGCGATATGTGGCTGAACACGCTGCAAAGATCAGGGGAGTAGGACTCGAGGAGCTCGCGAACCAGACGACGCAGAACGCGGCAGATGTATATGGGCTTGGCTTTTGACGATTGATGTTGCGGGTTCTATTGAGGGAGATGTGATATATGTCCTTTAAAGAGATCAAGACAGAAGATTTCACGTATAATCCTTTTGAGATGATAGGTAAGAGATGGCTGGCAGTCGCAGGAGAAGCTGATGGCAAATCCAATGTCATGACTGCTTCGTGGGGCGGACTCGGAGTGCTGTGGGGCAAGCCGGTCGCGTTTATATTCCTGCGTCCGACGCGCTATACAAAGGAGTTTGTCGATAAAGCAGACGGCTTTAGCCTGTCGGTGTTCCCAGATAGCGACGATGATCATCATATGATGCAGTATTTTGGTACGGTGTCTGGACGCGATGAGGACAAGATAAAGAAGGCGGGTCTGACGGTACTGCATGATGGCGGGAGGACGTATTTCGATGAGGCGGAGCTTGTACTGCTTTGCCGCAAGCTATATGCCCAGCCTATGGATCAGCCGTTCTTCATTGACAAAGCCTGTGATGAGCGCTGGTATGCAGATCATCAGTATCATACTACATATGTCGCTGAGATTGAGAAACTGCTCGTAAAAGAATAATCGCATAGACTACTTGAGCCCTCCCACTTCATGCGGGAGGGCTCAAGTGCTATGTGGATTTAAAAGAGTGAGAAGAATACTCAGCCGAATATGTAAAAGCATGACAGCGCTGATGCGATTCTTATGCCGCTATATAAAAGCTTCGAACCTTTTTATATCAGTGGAGCACCTCGCTGACAGATTTCTTTGTCAGCTCGATTGCTGTGCTGAGCTCTCTTTTCGTGATATTTAGCGGCGGATTGAAATATATGATGTCGCCTATTGGGCGTAGCACGATGCCATTTTTGAGGCCTGCTTTATATATCTCATATCCGGTGCGTTGGCTGGGCGGCAGAGAATCCTTGCTCGTCTTATCGGCTACGAATTCCATTGCGTGTATCAATCCGATATGACGGATTTCACCGACGTTTGGATGGCCGCCAAGAGCCTCATTCAGAGATTTGGTGAGCCATCTTGCGTTTTCGGCGGCTTTACCGAGGATGTCATCGTCGCGCAGGATGTGCTGGACGGCTAATGCCGCAGCACATGCGAGAGGATTGCCGGCATATGTATGGCTATGTACGAATGCGTGGCCTGTGCCGAAATCATCATAGAATGCATTATATATTTCATCGGTTGTTACTGTAATCGACATCGGCAGATACCCTCCGGTGAGCCCCTTGGATATGGCCATGATATCCGGCGATATGCCGGCATGATCACAGGCGAACATCTTTCCTGTGCGCCCGAATCCTGTAGCAATCTCATCGCATATGAGCAGCACGCCGTACTGATCACATAGGTCACGTAGCTTCCTGAGGTACTCTGCCGGGTATATCCTCATGCCTGCAGCACCCTGGAGCAAAGGCTCTACTATCATAGCAGCTGTTTCAGACGCATGTTCGCTAAACGCTTTCTCCGCTGCGGCAAAGCATTCACACTTGCACTCACCGCGTTTCTTGCCGCATGGACAGCGGAAGCAGTCAGGTGCAGGTATATGGATGTTATCCATCATCATCGGTTTGTATATGCGTGAATAGAGATCCATGCTGCCGACGGAGAGCGCGCCGATGGTCTCTCCGTGATATCCTTCGTCGAGGCACATAAAACGACGGCGCTCGCTATGCCCCGTCTGTACTTGATATTGGAAAGCTATCTTTAGTGCGGCTTCGACGGCAGACGACCCATTATCATTATAATGAAAGCGGGTAAGCCCCTTTGGGAGGACTTTCAGTAATTCTTCAGTCAGCTTTATCGCAGTCTCATGAGAAAAACCAGCAAATATTACATGCTCTAGTTTATCGAGCTGATCTTTTATCGCCTGGTTGATACGTGAATTGCAGTGCCCGAGGAGGTTTGCCCACCAAGAGCTGACGATGTCAAGATATTTCTTTCCTTCGGTATCATAGAGCCATGGCCCCTGTGCATGATCGACGACGATCGGAGGTAGCGTCTCGTAATCCTTCATCTGTGATGCAGGATGCCATATGTGAGCCAAATCTCTTTTTTGTAGTTCGTTCATTTGTTTCTCCTTTGAACTAGATGTTCATGCGCGGCTTAGTCGTATAGTGCAGCGAGGTGGCTTGCATCGATGTCGAGCTCTTTATCATTTGGCTTTACGCATGCAATTACAGGTACGCCAGTCATTTCTTCTATCATGTGGAGATTGTCTTCCTCCATTACATCTCCTGGGTGGAAATGGTTGAGTATGAATCCCCTTATGGGAATCTCACGAGAGCGTAAGTGCTCGACTGTGAGGACTGCATTGTTGATGGTGCCAAGACCCGCGTCCGCGACGATGAGCACAGAGAGACCAAGTCTTTTGACGAGATCATCTAGTATAACGTGGCGTTCACTATCCCAGCGCAGAGGACAGATGATGCCACCGCTCCCTTCCATCGTGATATATTCATGTCGGTCGCATGCAGCTTTAAAGTCGTGCTCTACTTTATCAAAGTCGATTTGATTATTGTTTATACGGGCGGCAAGGTGTGGGGAGACTGCTTCACGGTAGATATAGCTTACAAGCTCGTCTATTGTATCACCAATGCCTGCTGTCTCGTTTACGTGGAGTGCATCGCCAGGCTGGAGCACGCCATTCTCGTCTGGCTCAGCCCCTGAGAGTGCGGCCTTATAGTAGCCAGCATCCAGTCCCGCGTCGCGGAGTTTCTTCACAATCAGCCCTGTTACATACGTTTTGCCGATGTCTGTTCCTGTTCCTGTTATGAATACTGCTCTTCTCAATGATATTACCTCCGATAGATGTATAAAGCTTTATGCATGAATGAACATCAATCTATGTATCAGGCGCCGACCTTCTTTGACGTATTCAGCCAAAGCCCGGCCTTGCGGCAGCGCTCTCCGATGATCGCGGCAGCTACACAGAGAAGGAAATCAGGCACAACCTGCAACATGCCGCAATACCATATAACAGCCCATATCGCTATTGGTGCATCTATGACGTAGTTGGAGATAATATAGAAATACGATAGCCCCAACGCATATACTATTGCCATGCCAGCGGCATTTGCGACGAGAAGCCATTTTACGCCATTTGGCAGGCGTCTCGATAATAATCCATTCACGATTGCTTGCAGGATGAATCCTATGAGATAACCGAATGTCGGCTGTGCGATGTAGCCTGGACCACCACCCTCGGCAAAGACCGGGATTCCAATAAGCCCCATGAACGTGTACGCTCCGACAGAGATGGCGCCAAGCTTCGGCCCGAGTATGAGCCCGGCTAGCAGAGTCGCCAGGAACTGGAGCGTATAGACATCTGTTCCTACGGGGATCTTGATGAATGTGCCAGCCGTGATCAGCGCGATAAACATGGCACATAATACGAGTTCTTTTGTCTTCATTAGTGTACCTCCTCAAACAATTAAAGGATACGCTTTTCAAATCTAATTGTCAACCTTATCTGTAATTTTAGTCGACTATAAACCCCTTAAGCTTTCCTGTCTCGTAGACGATACATATAAGAGAAGATGTGCATTGGAGGATTTGTCATGGCAGATGGACTGGTGAATATAAAGGGATATGGCGACGTTTCTGAGGCAGGGTATGAGTATGCCAAGCTTCAGGCAGATAGGATAAAGGACGGCGGCACAAAAGGGGGAAAGGGAGCCCGTGAGATGCTGAAGGACCTGCAGAAGCGGTACAAGAAAACGAAGATCAGCATGGGAACGGATGCATTCAAGGGACGCGGTAGCCAGAATATCGCTATTTCGCAGAAAGTGCTTAGGGAGATGGCGGAGGATCCAGATAGGCGCCTTGAATATGAGGCCATGATTTTCGATACTGTCAATGTGCAGGAGACTATGCCTAAATCGCATGGCGGCAGCGAACTCGTCTCATGTGGCGCAGTAATAGATGAAGAGGGTAATATGCGCATGTGGACGAGAGCAAGGTTCGATGACAATACGCGCGATAAAATACAGGTAAAGGTTAATCGTAGACAGAAGAATAGCTGGCAGCAACGCCTGTTGGATAAGCTCGATGAGGCGCGCGATGAGCACAAGGCCATGCTGAAACAGGCGAAAGAACGTGATAGACTAGAGGCAGGCTCCAAGGAAGAGTTAGGTGACGGGCATATCGATGTGAGTGCGTGATGTGCGATTTTTGATATTTGAATAAAAAACGGCTGCAGGTGTCGGCGTGGTTGATGTTATGATTCATGCCAGCTGATGCCTGCGGCCGTTTTTGTGTTTTGTCAATTGATTGTACGCGTAGGTCAGTCGGTATATTTCAATACGACATGTCCTGTGTCCCTTGTTTTCTTCATATCTATGACGCGCTGATTCCGACTTCCACGAAAGTGAAGGGTGAGATCCTTCTGATCTGCTATGAAAGGCCCATCAACGAGCACGTCTATTTCCGCGAGAAGATCCTGGATGTCTGTATCGGGATTTGATGACAGCTCCTCATATGTCCATCCGCTGTAGCACCAGACATTTTTCTTCTGTTCGTGGAGCTTGCGCGCCAATATGGAGAGTGGCTTTGCCTGCAGGAAAGGCTCTCCGCCGGAGAATGTGGCACCTGCCAGCAGTGGATTTTTGAGGATATCCTTCAAAAGTTCATCTGTATCGGCATCGTGTCCTCCTTCCATCGTCCAGGTCTGCGGATTGTGGCAGCCGCTGCAATGATGATGGCAGCCCTGTGTGAATATGGTGAATCTGTATCCATCTCCGTCCACCACGGAGTCATCGGTTATACCAGCTATGCGAAGCTTCATTTTCATCCTGCCTTTCAAAAAAGGGATTCGGCCGCATGAGACGGCGGAATCCCTTTTGCTGTATCTTCGTCTTTTACCTGAGTGTCGTATGCTTTATGCGATCATGCAGCTCTGCCTGCTTTGCATTGTTCCAGCGATCTACAGTCCCTACGAGATAGCCTGTTATGCGGCGTATACGTTCGAACTTCGGACCGTCTTCTTCCGTGCGATGGCAGTGCGGGCATTCGTTATCGATGATGCCAGTGTATCCACATACGGGGTCGCGGTCTACCGGGTGATTGACGGAACCGTAGCCTATGCCGTTGTCATGCATGCAGCGTATAATCGCTTCAAATGCCGGAAGGTTTTTCGATGGATCTCCATCCATCTCTACGTACGATATATGCCCGCCATTTGTCAGCGCATGATAAGGTGCCTCAATCTCAATTTTTTTTGCAGCCGATATAGGATAATATACCGGTACATGGAATGAGTTCGTATAGTATTCACGGTCGGTTACGCCCTTGATCTTACCGTAGAGCTTTTGATCGATCTTTACAAAGCGGCCACTGAGGCCTTCTGCAGGAGTACCTATGACCGTGAAATTCAGGCCGGTGCGCTTCGTTTCTTCGTCCATCCGCTGCCTCATGTGACCTACAATACGAAGGCCGAGCTTCTGAGCCTCTGCAGATTCGCCATGATGTTTCCCAATGAGAGCCTTCAGGCACTCTGCCAGTCCAATGAATCCGATAGTGAGCGTGCCGTTCTTGAGTACATCGGCAACGCTGTCGTATTCGCCAAGACTTTCACTGTCTATCCATACACCTTGTCCCATCAGGAATGGATAATTGCGTGCAAGCTTTGCACACTGTATCTTGAATCTATGGAGAAGCTGGCGTGTGACGAGGTCGATGATATCATCGAGGCTGGTGAAGAACTTGTCGATATTCCCCTTGGCTTCGATTGCGAGACGTGGCAGATTTACGCTCGTGAAGCTGAGATTGCCGCGCCCGCAGGTTACGGCCTTAGATGGGTCGTGAGCGTTCGCCATGACGCGTGTACGGCAGCCCATGTACGCGACTTCGCTGTTGTAGTCGCCAGGACGATAGAATTCCTTATTGAACGGTGCGTCGAGGAAGCTGAAATTCGGGAAGAGGCGTTTTGCACTGACTTTCATCGCAAGTTTGAATATGTCATAGTTCGGGTCATCCTCGTTGTAATTCACGCCCTCTTTGACCTTGAATATCTGCACGGGGAAGATCGGGGTCTCACCGTTGCCAAGGCCTGCATAGGTCGCCTTGAGAAGGTCGATCATGACCATCCTGGCTTCGGGAGATGTATCTGTACCATAGTTTATGGAGCTGAATGGCACCTGCGCGCCGGCACGGGAATTCATCGTGTTGAGATTATGGATGAAGGCTTCCATCGCCTGATAGGTGGCGTCATCGGTTGAGCGCTCTGCGGCTTCTGCCGCAAAGCGGCCTGCCTTTTCTGCGAGCTCAGAAGAGATCGGCTGATAGCCTCCTTCCTTCTGATGTGCCGGGAGGAAATCTGCGAGGGCCTTGCATGAGGCTTCTGGATCATTCATCGATACTGTATCTGAGATGGCTTTTTTTGCTGCATCTGAGAGAAGGCTTGCATCCTTTGCACTCATTCCCATAGAGATGGAAAGGAAATCAGACAGGTGCTTGAAATATTGCTTTACATAGGTTTTCCGTACTCCTTCGGCCATCGCATAGTCAAAGTTCGGTACGGCCTGACCTCCATGCATCTCATTCTGGTTCGCCTGTATTGCTATGCATGCGAGGGCGGCATAGGAGCGGATACCATTCGGCTCCCTGAGGTATCCATGGCCGGTAGAGAATCCGCCGTGGAATAGCTTCAGCAAGTCTATCTGGCAGCATGTCTCTGTCAGCATGTAGAAGTCCTTGTCATGGATATGGATATCACCGTTTATATGAGCAGCGGCTATATCCTTTGGGAGGATCTGAGTATCTATGAAATATTTAGAGCCCTCCGAGCCGTATTTGAGCATTGTACCCATCGCGGTATCAGCATCGATATTCGCATTCTCGCGTTTCAGATCCACATCCTTTGATTCGCGGAATGTAAGCTCATGGTATATGTCCATGAGGTCACTGCGTGCTTCGCGGAGCTTTGCATGCTCTGCACGATAGAGGATATAAGCTTTTGCAGTGCTTGCACAATTGTTGCGGATGAGCGTCTTTTCCACGAGATCCTGTATCTCCTCGACGGTCGGGATCTTCTTTCCAGGGATCGAGGCTATGACAGCCTTGGTGAGTGCGGATAAGCGCTTTGATGTGAATGTGTCGTCAACGGATTCCATGTTTGCTTTGCGGATCGCGTCAGAGATCTTCTCAGAGTTGAACTGGACGACCTTACCTGTGCGCTTACGTATTTTACTAATAGCCGCTTTTGCTGCATTGCTCTGCATATTCCTGCTCCTTTATATGACAAATGATTTATGATTGCAAAAAAGATTATACTATATGTAATTTCCAATGTCAATCGTAAATACAATATATTGTGTTTATCCACAGGAAATGCACAGCTTGTCCACATGCGCGTAACAGATGAAAAGCGCTGGAGGTGAGTGCTTCCAGTGCTTTTTGGCTTCAGTTATTTTTCGTTGATATTATTTATGGTACGTATCGGATATGGTATCTCTATGCCTTCTTCACGATACCGTCTAGTCAATGATTTTATGAATTGGTGCTTCAGCTCATATTGATTCTCGAATTTGCTGGAGTGGAGGAATACATTGAAATCTATACTCGAATCGCCAAATGTATGGAATCGTACGGTAGGTGGTATGTCGATCTCGTGATCCACACGTTCCATCGTTGCTTCTGCGACCTCCAGCGTGACACGCTCGACTTTATCGAGATCCGAATCGTAGCTGACGCCGACGGGGATTTTTATAGTGATATCGCGTCGTGGCATGTCGAAGTTAGTCAGTATGGCGGTCGATATCTTCTGGTTTGGTATGACTACTGCATTTCCGAGGACGGATATGAGTGTCGTGAATCTCCATGTGATGTCGGCGACCTTGCCTTCTTCGCCAGTCGATAGCTTTATGTAGTCACCTATCCTGAGCTGCTTCGATACGATAAGGTACAGTCCTGATATGATGTTCGCGAGCGTGTCTTGGAGGCCGAGTGCTACGGCCATACCGCCGACGCCGAGAGCCGTGAGGACTGGTGCTATGGATATGCCGTAATACTGTAGTATGATGAGTGCGCCCATAGCATACACTACGACGTAGATAATGTTGGTCAATAGAGATGTCTTTGGAAGTGATGGATCACGGGCCGTATGCAGATCGACGAAGCCTGCGAGCGTCCTTGCGACCACGCGTGTGATCGTATATATGATGACGGTGAAGAGCACGTATGACAGGAACTTTGTGATCGTCTCACTGAAGCCAGTCATTCCGATGCCCCAGTATATGCCTACGCAGAGACACCACGATATGGGCACGCCGATGAGCGCATGTAGGAAAACGCGCTTGAGTGAACTCTCATCGGGATCTATTGTCTGACGTATCCTTTTCATGAGCAGCCTGTTCAGCATGATGCCTACAGTAAGAGCTGCGAGTATGGTGCAGAGTGGCCAGAAAAGATGTTCTGAAAGGTAGGCTATGCTCAGAAGGCTCGTGTCGAAGCCCATCTGTCCCAAAAAGCTATTGATCATATGAAAACCTCCTGATTATGATGCTTCGGGTGATATTCATGATATATTATATATGAAACGGACATAAACGGCAAAACATATGTATATATTTTTGCACGGTATATATATAGATGATAAAATATACGTTGTGAATAGTACATCGCGATATGTATGGATGGAGGATTTTGATATGGCAGTTCTATGGAGTGGCAAGAGACTCAGGCTTAGGGACGCTGGACTGGAGGATCTGGATTATATAATGGAACTTCAGGCAGATCCTGAAAATAGCAAATATATATCTGCTTTTCCACGTGATATGCAGGAGGCCATACTTGCGGGACAGACGGGGACAAGGGATCTCATTGCGGAAAGCATCGAGACTGGGAAGCGCTATGGCTATGCGATGGTGAATGGCGCTGATGATACATTGTTCCGTACGGCTGAATGGACACATATCGTCGTCACGAAGAAGGGGCAGGGGTATGGTCATGAGCTGATGAGGCTGCTGAAGGCGTGGACGTTTGAAGGCCTTCGGTTTCATCGTGCCTGGCTGGACTGCAAGGAATATAATGCCCGTGCGTTGCATCTGTATGAGTCTGAGGGGATGGTGCGCGAGGGTATCGAGAGAGAGGCTGTCCAGACAGATGGCGTATATGAGGATCTCATCGTACTATCAATCCTCGATCATGAGTACGAGGCGCGCAAGCAGGATGGCCTGGAGCTATGAAGATAATAAGAAGAAACTGGATTGATACAGCCGCAACAGGAACAGTTCGGGACAAATGCCCTTTCACTTTGTTTTTAATCCTCGTAAAATAATAGCAAAGAGGATGAAACGTCGAAGCGTTTTGATTCTTCTAATAATAGATGGTTATATATATAAGGGAAATGGAAGGGGTTTTCAACGTGAGCAAGTTCAGGCGTGCTTTTGTTATCGTTCTCGACAGTTTTGGCGTAGGTGCAGAGCCAGATGCCGCTGAGTTCGGTGATGGCGAGTGCCATACACTACAGACGATCGTTAAATCTGCCAAGTACAATACGCCGAACATGAAGAAGATGGGTATATTCAATATAGAAGGCGTTGATTGCGGCATTCAGGAGGATGCGCCATCCGGTTCTTTTGGACGTATGCAGGAACAGTCTCGCGGTAAGGATACGACAACTGGTCACTGGGAGATGGCTGGTGTTATTTCTGAGCAGCCTATGCCGACCTTTCCCGATGGTTTCCCGCAGGAAGTCATAGACAAGCTTGAGAAAGCCTTTGGTAAAAAGATTCTCTGCAATAAGCCTTACTCCGGTACTAAGGTCATCTACGACTATGGCCGTGAGCAGAAGGAAAAGGATGCATTGATCGTATATACGTCCGCGGATAGCGTACTTCAGATTGCGGCGCATGAGGATGACGTACCGGTTGAGAAGCTTTATGAGTATTGCCGTAAGGCGCGTGAAATCATGCAGGGTAAGTATGGTGTAGGCCGTATCATAGCACGTCCGTATGTTGGAGAGTGGCCAAATTACGTGCGCACACCACGCCGTCATGATTTCTCGCTTGAGCCTACCGGCGAAACGATGCTCGATGTCCTGAAGTCCAATGGCTTTGCTTCTATAGGTGTTGGCAAGATCAATGATATCTTTGCAGGAAGAGGTATCACTGAGACACTTGGTGTCAATAAGGACAATGTGGATGGCATGGAAAAGACGTTGAAGAAGATGGATGATGATTTTGAAGGTCTTTGCTATGTGAATCTCGTGGATTTTGATATGGTGTATGGACATCGCCGCGATGTTGATGGCTATGCTCAGGCAGCAACGGTCTTTGATAAGCAGCTTGGCGAGTTCATCGGCAAGATGCGCGATGACGATATTCTTTTCATTACGGCAGACCATGGATGTGATCCGGCAGCGGCGGGCACTGACCATACGCGTGAGTATGTGCCTATACTCTGCTATGGAAAGGGCGTTAAGGCTGGTGTAAACCTTGGAACGCGTTCGACTTTTGCAGATCTTGCGGCGACGGTCGTCGATATATTCGGACTGAAGCTCGATTCAAGGGGACAGAGTTTCCTTTCAGAGATAGCTGAGTAATTAACGTAGGACATAAGCGAGGAGGAATGCTGATATGAGAATGTATGACCTTATCATGAAGAAGCGTAATGGCGGCAAACTCAGCCAGCCTGAGATAAAATATATGATAGAAGGATATACTGATGGCAGTATACCGGATTATCAGATGTCCGCAATGCTGATGGCTATATGGTTCAAGGGCATGGATGACGAAGAAATCACCGAGATGACCAAGATCATGGCTAGGACAGGTGATATCATAGACCTTTCTGATATCAAGGGGCTTAAAGTCGATAAGCATTCGACCGGCGGTGTCGGCGATAAGACGACATTGATCATCACCCCGATCGTGGCAGCATGCGGCGGAATCGTTGCAAAGATGTCCGGCCGCGGACTCGGCCATACGGGTGGTACCGTTGATAAGCTCGAGTCCATACCAGGATACCGCACGGATATTGACCGTCAGAAATTCATCGACACGGTCAACAGCTGCGGCGCGAGCGTCATCGGCCAGACTGGAAATATCGCACCAGCCGACAAGAAGCTTTATGCACTTCGTGATGTGACGGCAACGGTTGACAGCATACCGCTTATCGCGTCCTCCATCATGAGCAAGAAGCTCGCAGATGGCAGTGATTACATCCTGCTCGACGTTACGACGGGTAGCGGCGCTTTCATGAAGACGCTTGATGATTCTATCAAGCTTGCACAGACGATGGTGAACATAGGCGAGGGTGCCGGCAAGAAGACCGTGGCACTCATCACCGACATGGATGTGCCGCTCGGGCATGCAATCGGCAACTCTCTTGAGGTCATAGAGTCTATGGAAGTCCTGAAGGGACGCGGCCCTGCAGACCTTATAGAAGTATGTATGCAGCTTGCTACGAATATGCTCTACCTGATAGGTAAGGGTAGCGTCGAAGAGTGCCGCAACATGGCAGAGAAGAGCATAAAGGACGGATCGGCTCTTGAAGCATTCTGCAAGATGGTTGAGGCGCAGGGTGGAGATGCATCCTATCTGCGTGATACGGATAAATTCGAGCGTGCACCGTATAGCCTCGAGGTGAAGGCGGCAGCAGATGGCTGGATCACCCATATGAATGCTGAGAAGTGCGGAATCGCATCCGTTGAGCTTGGGGCAGGCCGTGAGACGAAGGAAAGCAGTATAGATTTCCCGGCAGGTATCATCATGCAGAAGAAGTATGGCGATAAGGTCAAGAAGGGCGAGACGATCGCAACCCTTTATACCTGTAGAGAAGATTCGCTGAAGGATGCAGAGGCACTTTATCAGGAAGCCATTACGATAGGCAATGAGGAGCCTGCACCAGAGAAGCTCGTATTTGCACGTATAGAGAAAGACAAGGTTGAACGGTTCTGATATAATATATGTTGGCTTGGATATGGTCCTTTAGCCACAGCATTTATTTTCTGAAGGGGTAATTATAATGGATGATAATGAACTTATCGAAACCGCTCGCAAGTATCGCGAGCGTTCCTACAGCCCGTATTCTCATTTTGCAGTAGGTGCCGCAGTCCTTACTGCGGATGGTAAGGTATACGGCGGCTGCAACATTGAGAATGCGTCATATCCTGTGACGAACTGTGCAGAGCGCACGGCAATATTCAAGGCTGTCTCTGAAGGCGCTAAGAAGATTGATACGGTGGCTATCATTGCAGATACGCCAGGTCCGTGCTCTCCGTGCGGCATGTGCCGCCAGGCAATGGCTGAGTTTCATGTTGATAACGTGATCATGGCAAACCTTAAGGGTGATGTTAAGAAGGTTCCGCTTTCTGAACTTTTGCCTTACACATTCTCAGACAGCGATATGGAGGGCTAATAGATGTTTTTTATAGTGAATGTTATCGGCATTCTTGTATTCCTCGGTGTCGGTATACTTTTCTCAAAGCGCCGCAAGCATATATATTGGAGGGCAATCGGCTCACTGATCATCCTGAATCTGGTGGTAGCATGGTTTTTGACATCGTTCCCTATAGGTCGTGAATGTGTCAAGGCGGCCGCTGCAGGATTCGTTTGGCTCGTCGATGTCGCTTATAAGGGTATAGAGTTTGCTTTTCCGGACTGGGTGCATGTGAAGCAGATGAACTTCTTCACCTCCGCACTTCTTCCTATCCTCCTTGTGGTACCTATGTTCGATATACTCACGTATATCGGCGTCCTGCCATTCATCATCAAATGGATAGGCAAGGCTCTTGCTTTTATCACGCGTGAGCCGAAGTTCGAATCCTTCTTCGCTATTGAGATGATGTTCCTCGGCAACACGGAGGCACTTGCTGTTTCAAGCCTGCAGCTAAAGCAGATGAAGGCTGACCGCTGCCTGACGATAGCCATGATGTCCATGAGCTGCATTACGGCTGCCATGGTCGGTATCTATACAAAAATGATGCCTCCTGAGTACATCCTGACGGCTATTCCGCTGAATGTCATAAACGCACTGATCGTGACCGGCCTCCTCCATCCTGTGGATGTTTCGGAGGAAGAGGACACGGTAGCAACCGTCGGTGAGGGCGGAAACGAGCGCCAGCCGTTCTTCTCCTTCCTTGGTAACTCTATCCTGGGCGCTGGAAAGCTTGTACTGATCATCTGCGCTAACGTTATCGCATTCGTTGCACTAGCTGCACTCATCGATAAGCTTCTCGTGCTTTTGCACCCGATGCTTACGCTCGAGAATATCCTCGGTGTCATCATGTTCCCATTTGCATGGCTTATGGGTCTCGATGTCAGTGAAGCATTCAAGATGTCACAGTACATGGGACTGAAGCTCGTCACGAATGAGTTCGTCGTCATGCTCGACGTAGGACCGAACATCGCAGATTACACTGCACATTTCCAGGCAGTAATGACGGTATTCGTTACATCCTTCGCGAACTTCTCTACGCTCGGCATGATCATTGGCGCGTTCAAGGGACTTGTTGATGACAACAAGAACGACCTCATATCCAGGAATGTTGGCTATATGCTTCTTTCCGGTATCTTGGTTTCTCTGATGTCTGCTGGTATCTGCGGACTGTTTATTTGGTAATCGTACATCTTGGGGCAGGCGGATTATCCGCCTGCTTTTTTGTATTTTATGACTGAGCACGGCAGGATTTTTATTGTTGATAAAGAAATAATGTTGATACGAGGAATTTTGAAATGTGTATTGGTTGATGAACAAGCGACCACGGAGGCGATTGAAGTTGGATAGAAAGCTTAAGATCCTCATTTCAGATGATTCACGTCTTCTTCGTAAGAAGCTCCGTGAACAACTTGAAACACTTGGCTGTGAAGTAATAGAGACGGTAAATGGCAAAGAAGCCATCATGCGTGAGCTGCAGGATAGCCCTGACGCGGTATTCCTTGATATTGTCATGCCTGAGGTCGGCGGTATAGAGGCGTTACAGGTCATCAAGAAGGTTAATCCTGACCTGCCGGTCATCATGCTGTCTTCGGCAGCGACACCGAAGAAACTCGTTGAGACATTGAAGATGGGGGCGATGGACTTCATATCCAAGCCGTATACGGTAGAGCAGATCGAACATGCTGTCAATACCATCCGGAAGAAGGTTGAGCAGGATGAATAACCACGCCTTTGCCCAGTATCTGCTGAATGTGGATAAGATAAAGGCTGAGGACGTGGAGGATCTGCTGAGAAAATCTTTGAAGGCGGAGCCGGGTACTGCAGTTATCGGCATTGGGAAGTCTCTTGTTTCACAGCAAGAGCTTGGGCCACTTCATGCTGATGACGGCCTTGATGAAGCTGTAAGGGATATACTGGGGGACGATGCAGATAAGATTTCTGCAGATAAAGATGATTTTACACTAAAGACGGCACAGGCTATGCTGGATGAGCATATGGTGTCATCATCGGAGCTGTGCGATTTATTTGCGATGTATGACGATGAAGCAGAAAGACTCAATCCGTTCATAAAGGCGGTAAAGTCTGTCGCGCCAGAAGACTTAGAAGAAGTTGGAGCCTATGGCGAGTACACTCGCGTTTTTGCAGATGCGTTTTCAAATTATGCACATTTACCTATCGTAGTCATGCCGGATGAATTTGGCGGGCTTGCCAGGAATACGTATTTTGCCGTATCGCAGAAGGTTTTTGGGGATCTTCAGATAGTCGGTGCTATAGTCGCAGATGAAAATATGTGCATAAATATTGCACATGGTTATAGCCAGGAGCCAATTGATGGAGTGGATTCCTTTACTATAGATTGTATGATGGAATTCCTGAATGTTGTTACGGGTCTGCTCGCTGTAGACTATGCCAAGAAAGATATAGATCTGGAGCTTGGTGCACCGAGATGGGCTGACAGTCCGCTGCTGCATGCTACTAATGAATTGCCATTGACGATTGCTACGGGATGTGGCACATTTGGGCTTGTTATAGCAGGCGATGAGCCATTCTGAAAATAAAATCTCAAAAAACCTAAAAAAGTGCTTGACAACGAAAGCATGAAAGTGTAATATACTATTTGTCGCTGATGACACGGGCG
>OMZT01000086.1 GCA_900315615.1 uncultured Veillonellaceae bacterium
AATCGCTTATTATATCATTATTTTATAGGTATTACGATTCCCATACTGTAGACGAACCTGTACGGAACAAGTTCAGATCTTCCTGCGTCAACTCAGGATACATCACAAGTTCTGTGGAAAAACGTCCACCTTTATTACCACGGAAAAACATCACTGCTATCTGTGAATCTGCCGTTATTTCCTTGTCAGGCTTACCATCTCCTGTCGTATCAGCAGCAACATTCTTGGCCGTGATGCACATAAGAGCCTTATTATTCTTCGTCGTTTCTACTATTGCAACCTGCTGGTATCCGTATCCGCCATTCATATACGCATTGACAAGATCGGACTGATCTTTTTGTGACAGTTTATTGAGATCTGGAAGTGCTTTTTCCTCAAAAGCGTTTCTGAATATTGCCCACGCCTTCTTAATGCTTCCATCAGAAGCGTATTCAAAAATAAGCACATCGCCCTTGCGCCCATTACCATAAATCATGCTAACGGGCATCACACCAATCGGCTTTGACGGGCATACGATGGAGTAGCCCCAGCGTGGGCTCTCAAAAAGGTACCTGCCCGACGGCTTCACACCCATGCTGTCTTCAGCAGCACCTGCCTTTGCAGGATCAGAAGCTGTAACCTTTGCCGTATCCGCAGCCGTGCTTTGAGTGCTGCCCTGGGCATTACTCTGAACAGCAGGTGATGCTGCAGACTGGTCTGCTGCCTGAGCTGTACCAGACACCATGAACATGCCTGTCATTGCTATACCAGTCAGAATGCTAAAAATCTTATTCTTTGTTTTCATCGTTTTCTCTCCTCCCGACAGTCTCTATAACAAGTCGAATAGCCATCTGAGCTGCCTGATGCTTTATATCGGTACGACTGCCGCTGAACATATATCTTCTAACGACATTACGGTTTGCAGTCGATACTGATAAGTATATCAGCCCAACGGGTTTACCCTCTGATGGTGATGGACCAGCTACCCCGGTCGATGATACACCGATATCTGTCTTCATCAGTTTCCTGACGCCATTTGACATCGCTAATGCAGTCTCTTCAGAAACCGCGCCCGATGTATCAAGTATATCTTGAGGCACTCCAAGCACATCATGCTTTATCTTATTCGAGTAAGATATAACACCACCTGCTACGTAACTTGAACTCCCAGGTACATCCGTTAGCATGCTGCAAATAAGACCACCTGTGCAGGATTCAGCAGAGGCTATACTCATATTATCGGCTAAAAGTATTTTCCCTATAGCCATTTCAGGTTTATCTGCATCCTTAGATATATCCATAGCAGATACCTCATTCAATGTTAAGCTTCTTCAGCTCATCTTCATCCAATCTTTCTGCTGCCACATCATACGTAAATCCTTGTGTGACACGTACCCATACCATGTCTCCAGGCTTGCTGTCTGTATCATTCTCTATATACACTGTGCCATCGACTTCAGGTGCCTCACGATATGATCTTCCATACGCAATGTTTTCCTGCTCTTCATCACGGCCTTCAACGAGAACACGTATGACTTTACCCTCCATTGCCTGATTCATTTCCTCAGAAATCTTACTCTGCAGGCTCATCAAATCATGATACCGTTCCTGCATAACGCCCTCAGGCACCTGATTCGGCATATCATATGCTGGAGTATCTTCCTCCCGTGAATAAGTAAACACACCAACCTTATCGAACCGCTGCTTCTCGACAAAGTTCCTGAGCGTCTGGTACTGCGCATCTGTCTCGCCTGGGAAACCGACCATGAAGGTAGACCTTATCGCGACCCCTGGTATCCTGCTACGTATCTTATCTAAAAGCTTTTCTACCTTCTCACTCGTATCCGGACGATGCATACGCCTTAGAACCTCATCATGAGCATGCTGAAGCGGTATATCCACGTACTTGCATACCTTATCCTCTTTCGCTATCACATCAATCAGTTCATCTGTGAAAGTAGCCGGATAGCTATAAAGGAAACGTATCCACTCTATGCCATCAATCTTTACCAGTTCCCGCAACAGCTTTGCAAGACTAGGCTCACCGTATATATCCCTTCCGTAAACCGTCGTGTCCTGTGCAATCAGCACAAGCTCTTTCACACCGCTTTCAGCAAGAGACCCTGCCTCACTTACTATATCTTCTATTGTACGACTACGATATTTTCCACGTATCATCGGTATAGCACAAAAAGCGCATCTATTATCGCACCCCTCTGCTATCTTCACGTATGCAGTATATAACGGAGTTGTGCGTATGCGTGGCGTATGAGCGTCATAAATGATATTATCGCCAGTGATAACGACGCGATTACCACGAAGTGTCTCCCGGACGGCATCCATGACCTTGTCCCATGCACCTGCACCAACTATTGCATCAGCCTCTGGCATATCATCGAGCAATTCCTGCCCATATCGCTGTCCCAGACACCCTGCAATAATAAGAGAGCGGCATCGGCCACTCTCCTTGTACTCTGACATATTGAGTATCGTCGTTATTGACTCTTCCTTTGCAGACTCTATGAAAGCGCAGGTATTAACAATCAATATATCGGCTTCTGCCGGATCATTGGTTATCTCTATGCCGTTGTCTCTAAGGATTCCAAGCATAGTCTCTGTATCCACAAGGTTCTTAGAACATCCAAGACTTATACAGCCTGCCTTCAAAATATAACCCCCTCACACTATTTAAAGCGGATCTCCTTAACCCATTTATCAAGCATACGCTGCCTCTCAGAAGACCCCAATATAGGACGCTTCCTAAAAAGAGCTATATTCTTACCCGCAAATGACTTATATGCCATTGTTGCTGGATTCGATGGAATAAAGAAAAAACCATTTTTCTGCTGGACTATCTGAGCTTCATCTCCCTGAAGCCAATCCGCGAACTGCTTAGCAGCCGTTTCATTTTCCGCTCCTTGCAAGATTCCAGTACCTATCAATATATACGATGTACCATCCTCTGGATATATAACAGTCAATGGATAGCCATCGCGCACATAGCGCATCGTTTCACTGCATACGGATATTGCAATATCAGACTCTCCCATGCCTGCCATACGCACAGGAGTAGACAGATACTTTGAATACTGTACTACCTTCGGATGTATCGTAGAAAGTATTTGAAACGCCGTTTCCTCTCCATACTGATTAGATAAAGAAAACAAGAAATTCGACGATGCTCCCGAAGCTATAAAATCCGTCATACTGATACGAGCGGTCGGCATAGCTGCCAGGTCTGCCCAGCTCCTTGGAACTCTTTTCAATGAAGCCATATAGTCATTATTTATAGAAATGACTATCGGATCATACCATACACCTACCCATAAGCCTTCCGGATCTTTCAAGGTCTCAGGCACCTGATCGCTATGCTCTGAAACATACGAAGAGAAACGCCCCTCCACCGCTAGTGCCTCCATCGTTTCACGATCTGCAACGACCATGTCCGCCTTAGGGGTACTGTTCCCGCGCAAGGTTTCAAGTATATCATCCTCAGCCATAGGAATGAACTCTACCCGTATGTTGTAATCTTTCTGATATTCAGCTGCAAGCACTTCAGCCTGCTCCGCTGGAATCGTAGTATAAGCACGTACTGAAAGTACAGGGTTGTTTGCATCCATCGTGTCTGCATGTCCAGCAAGATAGCCAGATCCAATCGCTGCCATCATAACTGCAATGAAAGCTGTTATGATAAGCGAAGTATAGCGGCGCATGACATCTCCCCCCCTTACTGCCCCAGTACACACCATTATAAACTTTTTTCTTCCTGATGACAAGAATCAAATATGATATGCTACAGTTGCAATGGCCCTTCAAAGGATTCACACATGTCCACAGTATATGTTATACGCAATCGCTTTGCTTACCTTCACATAAAAAAAAAGAGCGCGCTCAATAAGAGCGCGTTCTTCATTACTGTCAATCCTTATCTGTATTGGCGCCTTTGCCGAATATCAAATCATCCAAAAGTCCAATCAGCTGGTTAATCTCAGGCTTCGAAATCTGTCCACTTGCCCCAAGCTTCTCACCTTTACGGCGCATTTCTTCGCTTATCAGGGACGAGAATAGCACAAATGGTACTTCCTTGAGATGTTCATCTGAACGTACAAGTTTCAGCAGGCGATGGCCATCCATCTGAGGCATCTCAATATCTGACACGATAATCCTGACCTGATCACCCGTACTCCCGCTCTTATCAAGCGAATTGAGATAGTCCCATGCCTCTTTGCCGTTGCCGAATGCCTTGACATACTCATATCCAGACTCATGCAGCGTATCAGCGAGCAAATCTCTGAGCAGTGGAGAATCCTCTGCTATGACGACGTGCTGCCTGCTGCGTCTCTCCTTGATGTCTTCATCAGCTTCTTCAACTGTAGTAAGCTTAGCATTGACTTCAGGATTTATTTCTGCAATAATTGTCTCGAAATCGAGCAGCAGAACAATCTTCCCTTCCATCTTGATGATACCAACTACGCGGGACTGGTCACCCACCTCAGGAGCTGGTTCCATATTCTTCCATGATATACGATGAATACGTGATACTCCATCAACCAGGAAGCCTATGCTGTAATTATTGATTTCCGTAACGATGATATTCATCGACTTGCCTGTGCCCTTGACATTCAGGCAACGTGGCAAATTGACCAGTGGTATGGCATGTCCACGCAATGTAAACAGCCCGTCTATATACGGATGTGCCTGGGGCATTGCCGTCACAGGGAATTCAGACGCCTGAATAACCTCACGGACCTTCGCGACATTGATACCATAATCCACCTTGCCGATATTGAATTCGACAATCTCGAACTCGTTCGTACCAGTCTCCAAAAGAATGCCCTTGTTATCATTTGTTTCTGCCACGTAATCGCCCCCAAATATATCTTCAGTTCCGCAATCGAAACCTCTTATTGCTTTATCTCATAGGATATATTTCTCCATATGAAAATAAAATCCTTCTTGTATGTACGAAAAATACGACATATCTGCTTTTATCAGAGAATTATTTTTTCAAAGTCCAGCCGTCTCTCTCTTCTATACGGCCTTCTTTTATCAAATGTCCCAGTGCACGCTTGAATGCAGCCTTGCTGATCTGGAATTTATCTCTTATCACGTCAGGACTTGTCCTGTCACTATATGGCATTCTTCCGCCACGTTCCTCAAGGAACGAGAAGATACGTTCAGCATCTATATACATAGCCTTTTCCTTGACTTCGCGAAGCGAACCATCCAGTCTGCCATCATCGCGGATATAAGTAACGCGAGCCGTAACCTCTTCACCTACACGCGGGTGAGATGGCATCTCTTTCTCAGCTATGAAAAGGATATATCTCTCATCGGTGAACATAAAAGCTCCCTTATCGGTAAAATTATAAATAGAACCGTGAAGCTTGTCTCCGACTTTGACTCCTACAGCCGGTCTTGAAGCTCTGCGAAGTTCATCTTCGACTTCCATGGTTACTGCGAGTCTGCCGGATTTGTCCGTGTACAATTTTGCCCATACCGTCTCACCTACCTGTGGGCGTCCTCTCATACCGGCAAATGGCATGAACACTCCACGTTCTGCACCTACATCGAGAAACGCGCCATCGCCTGTAACATTTATGACCTTCATGCGCGCAACCTGTCCTTCATGCATCTTCGGCACACGCATACTGGCTGTCAGCCTACGTTTAGGATCGAGATAAAGGAATACATTGACCTCGTCTCCGACCTTTATTGGAGCAGTTTGCTGTAGTTTATGAAGTAATATATCATCTGAAGTATTCCCGGTTTCTGCATCGAGGAATACTCCCATCTCTGCTTCACGTACGACTTTCATCCTGGCTACCGACGAGGGATGATATTTCATTTTTCTGCTGTCATTATGAACTCTGCTTTTTCTACGCTCCATATCAATCCTCATATGTTTCCAGCTTTGCATCCGCCCATAGCTGCTCAAGAGCATAGAACTCACGGGCATCCTGCCTGAACACATGCACAACTACATCGCCAAAATCCAAAAGTATCCATTCTCCTTCACGATGTCCCTCTTCATGAAGCATCTCTTTCCCTGCCTCAGCTAGCTTTTCTTCAACATTATCCGCAATAGCGCGCACCTGCGTAGCCGTATTTGCAGAAGAAATGACAAAGTAGTCTGTAGTTGAGGTCAGCTCCGTCATTTCCATTATGACAATATCACTAGCTTTTTTTTCACTCGCTGCTTTTGCTGCAAGTAAGCTGGTTTCTTTTGGTGTCATATCTTTTCTCCTCTAAAATCAGTTATAAACACACTGGCAGTCATGCTTGCCAGCCACTCATAATCTTTTATTTATCCATGTCATCATCACTTACAGCGTCCGGGAACAGCCTTGCTCGCTGCTCCTCTATACCCTTTTCATCAGGATACCAGAATACGCCATCCGTGTTACCCGGCAACATATATGTTTGTGCCTCCTGCCCCTTAATTCCTTTAAGGAGATGTGCAAGATGTCCAGCGTCGAACACTTCGGCGCTAGTGTTGATCCTATGCCTTACGATATCAGCTACATCCGGAAGCTTCGAGATCATCTCCACAGAGATCATCTTCTCATATATTGCCCTAATGAAATGCTGCTGTCTGTGAACTCTCCCAAGCTCTCCGAGCTCGGTATTCTGATAGCGTAGATATTGCTGTGCACGTTCGCCATCAAGATGTTGATATCCCTGTGATATATGAATAGAAAGTTTCGCTTCTTCATCATCGTAATCCATCTGCTTTTCTACATATATATCAATTCCGCCAACTGCATCTATCAGCTCTTTGAGCGCAACCGTATCTATCGTAACATATTGATGTACTGATACCCCCAAAAGATCTGATACTGCGCGTACAGCCATCGGGGCTCCACCTGCTGCATATATACTTCCTATCTTTACAGTTTCTTTCGTGCCAGGCTTTTCAACGGCTGTATTGCGCGGTATGAATATGAACCGCAAGTCTCCCGTATTGTTATTGAGGCTCATCAAAAGTACCGTATCGGCATTCTGGCCGGGAGCACCCTCAGCATTAACTCCATCATCGAGGCCTAAGATCAATACATTCGTATAGCCGTTATAATGTGGGTCTATGACACCTATATTCTTTGCATGACGTTCTGTATATCCCGCATACATAGAATCATATGTCTGCGTCAGGTTATCGGCAAGACGCAAGCAGCCGTATATAGCCGTCCCCATCAGGAGTAAGAGTACAGTCCATAGGAAGCAGAATATAAGCACACGCAGCCTGCGAGCCCTGCGCTTCTTGTTCAAAAGCTGGCGCTTACGCTCTATATTAGCTCTTGTAGGGCTGTAATCGCCTGACTGCCCGCTCATCAAAACTACCCCTCTTCTAACATTATCTGCTATTTGTCTCTGCCTTTAGCAGTAATTCATTTCTCGCCAAGACAGTTGCCGGATGGATCATATGTCTCTTAGCTGTAACGAATGATATAGACTGGCTAAGTCCTTCATAAAGCATATCATCAAGCTCTGCCACGCGAGAAAGCTCGCGCAGTTCATCAACGCCGGGATAATCACGGCCTGGCTCTATCATATCAGCAAAATATACGATCTTGTCAAGCCTTGTCATCATCGTTCCGCCAACCGTATGCCTTGCAATGGCCTGCAGCACCAGCTCATCGTGAACTCCATAGCGCTCTATAGCAAGGTGCGCGCCTAATGGGGCATGAAGAAGAAGCGGCATCGCATGCTCGACTGCACCGTAGCTTATGCCCCTTTTATCGGCCTCACGCTGCATATCCTCATTGGCAAAAGTTCTGGCACAATCATGTAATAGACCAGCAACACTGGCCTGAAGCTCATCAACTCCGAACCTTTTTGCCAGGAACACTGCTGTTTCCTCTACCCCGCAGCTATGCTTGAAGCGGCTAGGTTTAAGTTCAGACTGAAGTTTTTCTTTCATTTGATCAAGCGTCACTTATAAAGGCACTTCCTTCCTATATAGTCCAGCACAGCGTCTGGCACCATATATCTTATCGTTCTGCCCTCATGTATACGCTGACGAATATCTGTAGATGATATCTCAATCAATGGCATATTTATCATATGCACATCTGTGCCCTTCTCTTTCATATACATGAGTGATTTATCATCATCCATATTACCGGGACGTCCAACCGCAATGAATCCACACATCGATATGATCTCATCTATCATATACCAACTGTTCAATATCGCAAGCTCATCACTTCCAATAAGAAAATAGAGCCTGTCATCCGGATACATGAAATGCAGCTCGCGAATGGTCAGTATAGAATATGAAGGGCCCTTTCGGTCGCGCTCTACAGGCAGGACATCAAAATGCGGATTTTCCGACACTGCCAGGCGCACCATCTCATACCGATCTGATGCTGAGGCATGGGCAGGATCTTTGTGTGGCGGATTTCCCGATGGTATAAAGATGACCTTATCAAGGCCGCATATATCACATACATTCTCTGCAAGGATGAGGTGTGCTATGTGTACAGGATCGAAGGTACCGCCCATTATCCCGATTTTTTTTGCCATTACACATCTCCCCATTTATTGCATTAAGACTTATCGCATTGATATGATATACACCACCGCTATGATTACCGCAACGGTCACGGCATACAGCAAAAGGGCTTTCAAATCGTCCTTAGCATCATGTCCGCCCTTAGGTGTATGAAGGTACTGTATGACAGTCCTCATATATCCGATAAACTTCATCAGCGTACCTGGCCTTCACCGTAAATCAGATATTTCGTGG
>OMZT01000045.1 GCA_900315615.1 uncultured Veillonellaceae bacterium
CGCCGCCCTATATATGCGCAAACCGCGGCGTATGGACACTTCGGCAGAACTGATATAGATCTGCCGTGGGAACATATAGATAAGGCAGATATCCTGAAAAAAGAAGCAGGTATTTGATATTTTGGATCAGAGGTATGCCTGAATATATGGGATACCGCCTCATGATCAAAGAACTTCGGGTCAAAAGAGCCGTCCTTTCATGGATGGCTCTTTTGACGTAGTGATGTATTGGAAAAAATGTAAAGGAGAAAACATGCTTCAGGTCTATACAGGAAATGGCAAGGGCAAGACGACGGCAGCGATCGGTCTTGCTATACGTGCGTTAGGCGCTGGAATGAATATATATATCATGCAATTCATGAAAAGCCTCGCATATAGTGAGCAGAAAATCCTAAGCAATATGGCTCCTCATATCACGCTAGAAACGACAGGAAAGCCATTTTTCATAGCGGAAGAAGGCATGCTTACCAAAGAACAGATACGTAGTATAGGTAACGTCGTTATATTTCCCAAGGGGCGTCCTCCAAAAGAATACGTAGAAGAAATTACCGCTGGCTTTAGGCAAGCTGCTACAAAGATTTTATCTGGAAACTATGATCTTGCCATTCTTGACGAGCTATCAGTAGCATTATTCTTTGGTCTTATAGAGCGTAAGACGGTAGAAAATTTTCTTGATGAAGTGCCTCAAGAGACTGAAGTGGTTATCACTGGAAGAAATGCACCTGACTGGCTGGTAGAACGCGCAGACCTCGTTACTGATATGCGTGAAGTTAAGCATTATTATGCGAATGGCGTTGCAGCCAGGCGTGGGATAGAGGATTGAAAAAATATTTTCGGGAAAATGTCGGATGCTAAGGCTTATGTTTTTTCTTTTTATGACGATATAAACTATGAGAGGTATTGAGTTGTAGCAAGGAGGCTGCAAAGATCTAAAAAAGATCGAATGAAAGGAGTGGAAGATATGCCTACGATTTCTTCTATATCGAATAATACATATACTTTGTATAAAATGGCAGAGAAACAGTCTACAGAGCAAGAGACCAAGGCTGATGATAATAGTGCGAAGACATCGTCTGAAAAGTCTTCAACGATCAAAGTTCCAGCGAATGTGACGATAGGTGCGTCTACTGCGAGTAATCTGCTGAATACCTTCTTTGGCGCTAAAGCAGATAAGGGCAATGCAGGCGCTCAGCTCTATGCGTCGTCATCGTCTTCATCAGATATGTCGAGCCTCTTTTCTGTGACAAATGGCATGAGCAAATTGCTCAAATCATATCAGACGGCAAAATCTACATTTGATACAGAATATGGCGGTGTGATGTCGGATCTTGAAGATGCGGTGAATGCCATGAAGAATACCAGCTTTGACGTCGGAAAGGATGCTATACTGTCTGATGGGACAACAGAAGGTGAAAATGGCACTCCAAAGTATAACGAAGCTCTGTCAAAGGCTGTATCTAATGTGACTGATCTCGTTGATGCATATAATGATGCCATTGATCTCTTCACGAATTCATCCAGCGTATCGGCAAAGATGGGTGCAGTCGCGAATGCGTTTTCTGACACTACGTATCATGCCGACCAGTACAGGTCGGTCGGGATTTCCGTAGACAGTGAGACAGGCAAATTGTCACTGGATACAGGGAAGCTTGCCAAGGCCATTGCAGATGATCCTGTGAAGGCAGAGGCTGTGCTTGGCAAGGATGGATTTACAGGTAAGGCAGAATCTCATATGGAGTTCGCGAAATCACAGAATGGCAGCCTTTTCCCATCATCTGCAGATGCACTTGATGACGAAATGAAGCTTGCTAGCATGTATACAGGGTCAGCTTTGCTGAATATTAATACGTTCACCACAGCGGGGAATCTGCTGGATTTGATGTTTTAAACCATGCGTGTATACCAATATGGCTAGCCTGCCAGGGAAGGCCATGCTAAGGTTTTTATGACTTGTACAAGGAGGTCAATACCATGAATGTCAGTGATATTGCAAGAGTCTATGGAGGAAATCAGAACACGGCTGTTAGCTCGGCTGCAAAAGGGAAGGAAACGTCCGCGGCGACCAATGTGAATGGAAAAAATACTGAGCAGGATACCGAATCCGGCGCATATAGTGTTGATTTAGGAAAGAATCTGGGCGCTACAGCAGAGGCGTATGATGCTAAAGGCACCGCTAAGACGAAGGGGCTGTCATCTGATGCGGTCAGCGCTCTTCAGCAGCAGACTGACAACAGCTATATGCTGATGATCCAGACCATGACGGAGCAGAATGCAAAGCTTCAGGGATGGCTCTCTGATGGCATTGGTAAGCTTAATTTCGGCGGTCTTGAGATCGACACCTCGAAGTTTGCTCTTCCTGCAGTTGCTACTACGCCTGAAGAGGCAGAAAAAGCTATTGCTCCAGGTGGAGATTGGTCAGTTGATGCAGTCGCAACGCGTATCTTCGATATGGCTTCTACCCTTGCCAATGGTGATCCTGACAAACTGCTAGAGATGCAAGATGCGGTTGAGAAGGGCTTCGAGCAGGCAGGTATTGCGTTCAAGGATGCTATGGGTGTGGATGACATGCCTCAGATTACCAAGGATACACATGAGGAAATAACGAAGCGCTTCAATGACCTGTATAATAAACTGACTGGTGCACCAGATAATAGTACTGGTGCGGCCGAGAACACAGATGTATCAGTGACTACTACGATGTAACAGAAAAGTGCTTTTATAAGGCAATAAATCTTGCATAGCTGAGATGATTATGTTCCCTCTTTGGTGGATGCGTAGAGAATGAGACGTGCCGCCACGGGGGGATTTTTTTTCGGCATAGATTCGATGTGATGCAAATCGCGTAGACAATTCGGCTGATTCAGAAATGAATAAAAATAAGATTTATAAAAGAAAACGTTTGACAGTGAGACGCTAACGATATAGTATTGTAGTGTTACATATGAAAGAAATTGATTCCGGGAGGCTGTTGGTTTATAAAATGAGTATTATCACGAATGACAAGTTAAGAAATATCGCCATCATTGCACATGTTGACCATGGCAAGACAACTCTGGTTGATGCGATGCTGAAGCAGAGTCATATATTCCGCTCTAATGAGCAGGTCGAAGACCGTGTGATGGATTCTGGTGATCTGGAACGTGAGCGTGGAATCACTATTCTTTCAAAGAATACGTCCGTTATGCATGATGGTGTCAAGATAAATATCGTTGATACACCGGGTCATGCTGATTTTGGCGGAGAAGTCGAACGTGTCCTTAATATGGTTGATGGCGTGCTTTTGCTCGTCGACGCATTTGAAGGACCGATGCCTCAGACGAAGTACGTCCTGAGGAAGGCTCTTGAGCAGAAACTCAAGCCGATAGTTGTCATAAATAAGATCGATCGTCCGGACCAGCGTGTTGATGATGTATATGATGAGGTTCTTGAGCTGTTCATGGAGCTTGATGCTGACGATGATCAGCTTGATTTTCCCGTTATATATGCGTCTGCACGTGATGGCATAGCAAAGTATAGCATGGATGATGACAGTGATAATCTCGAACCTCTCATGAAAACCATCATAAAGGAAATACCGGCACCGAAGGGAGACCCGGAAGGACCACTGCAGATGATGGTAACTACTCTGGATGCAGATGACTACGTAGGCAAGGTGGCGGTCGGCCGTATTATCCGCGGCAGTGTCAAGCCCAATCAGAGTGTCGTTCTCATAAATGGAGATAATACCAAGAATGCACGCATAGGTAAGGTGTTCGTATATCAGGGACTTAAGCGTGTCGAGGCTCCGTCAGCTTCTATGGGAGAAATCGTGGCTTTGACAGGACTTAATGATGTCAGTATCGGCTATACGGTTGCTGATGCAGAGAAGCCTGAGGCTCTTCCGTCAATAAATATAGATGAGCCGACACTTTCGATGACTTTTGGTGTCAATACGAGTCCTTTCGCTGGTCGTGAGGGTCAGTTCGTAACCTCGAGACATCTGCGTGACCGTCTTTATAAAGAGGTCGAGACAAATGTAAGCATGAAGGTAGAAGAGACTGATTCGGCCGATGTGTTCAAGGTTTCAGGACGTGGAGAGTTGCATCTCTCTATCCTTATAGAGCAGATGCGCCGCGAGGGATATGAACTTCAGGTAGGTAAGCCAGAAGTAGTATATAAAGAAATCAATGGCCAGAAGTGCGAGCCGCTTGAGAATTTGACTATAGAGGTGCCGCAGGAATATATGGGTACGGTCATGGAGTCCCTTGGGACACGTAAGGCCGACTTGCTCAATATGACAGAGGTATCTGGATATATGCGCATGGAGTTCGTAATACCAGCACGCGACTTGATAGGATTCCGTTCAGAGCTCTTGACGAATACCAAGGGAAATGGAATTATGAACCATACATTCCATGGGTATGTACCGTACAAGGGAGATATACCGGGACGTACGCGTGGATCGTTGGTAGCATTTGAGCAGGGTGAAACGACTGCATACGGTATCTTTACCCTCCAGGATCGTGGTACGATGTTCATATCACCTGGCGAGCAGGTATATGAAGGTATGATCGTCGGTGAGAATACACGTGAGCTCGACATAGATATCAACCCTTGCAAGAAAAAGAATGTATCCAATATGCGTACATCGGCGTCTGATGAGGCTGTGCGCCTTGTGCCACCACGTATCCTAAGCCTTGAGCAGGCACTTGAATATATCAATGATGATGAAATGGTTGAGGTGACGCCTCAGAGCATACGCCTTAGGAAGGTAGTACTGGATCACAAGACGCGTGGACGTGCAAGTAAAAACGCGAGAAAATAATTCATAAATAGACAAAAGTCCTGCTCAATTGATGCAGGACTTTTAATTTTTGTATAGAATAAATCATTTAAAATGCGTGTAGTAGATCAGGCTTTCTGCGTGATCTGTCCGGTCATAATTTTTTGAATTTGTGGAGGCGATTCCCGTGGCGGGATTAAAGGAAATGTTCGAGTACGTTGAAAACCTGATCATGCCGGTAGAGTATATCGATATTGATGAGCCTGAGCAGACCAAGATACAGGAGAACAGGACAGTCATCAAAGAAGAGGAGCAGGAAAGTCGTATAAAGGTCGCTAATGGCGAGGACGTTGTAGTGCCTACGACGACGGCACATACATACTCGGCTAGTGTTCAGAGTGAGGCTGCTCCACACCATGTTACATATGGGGGACGTGAGACCAGGCGTCCAAAGCTTACCGTGCATACCACGAAGGTTCCTTCATTTGACGTGAACGTATACACACCTAAGCATTTTGATCAGGCTGCTGATATTTCAAATTGTCTGAAGGCAGGGAAGGCTGCCATGGTTAATTTTGAACAGGTGGATCCAGAAAATCAGTGTCGTATATGCGATTTCGTGAATGGATCGTGCTATGTATTAGACGGGGCAGTTAAACGTATATCTGAGACGATGGTGCTTTATGTGCCTGCAAACGTAAACGTGAATGAGATAAACGCTTTTCCAGTAGAGGAATAATAGAGCTTATATCCGGGCTGCTGTGCTTTTGCTACAGCAGCTTTTTTGCGTTATAGTGAATATAGGTGTATAATTGTACAAAAGTTGCCATTGAGGTATGCTTGTTTATCTAGAAGAGAGGGTCATCAATTGAGTAATAAAGATGAGATACTTGAGGACGTGCTGGATGAATTCAGTAACCTGGCGAAAATCCCGCGCAAGTCTGGTCATGAAAAGGCAGTAAGCGACTATTTGAAGAAAAGATTAGAAGGTATGGGGCTTTCTGTTGTACAAGATGATGTGAATAACATTATAGCAGATATGCCAGCCTCACCTGGATATGAGAGTGCTCCACGTACGATCCTTCAATGCCATATGGATATGGTATGCGTAGCAGAGGAGGGAGTCAGCTATGATCCCTTGACTGATCCGATAAGATTGCATCGCACCGATGAAATCCTTGAGGCAGAGGGAACAAGCCTAGGGTCGGATGATGGCAGCGGTATCGCAATCATCATTCATACGTTGAAGAGCGTCAAGAGGCATGGTTCACTGCGCATGATTGTAACTGTAGATGAAGAGCAGGGGATGACGGGAGCTGTTCATCTCGATAAGAAATATCTGTCAGATGCGGACTTTCTCATCAATTGCGATTCAGAGAATTACGATGAACTGACAGTAGGCAGTGCGGGTAGTGTAAATCTGGATTTCGAGAAAGAAATGAAAGAGCAGAAGCCGGTATGTGGCAGCGCATATGAGATAGCTGTCAGTGGACTCAAGGGCGGACATTCAGGAGAGCAGATCGGAAGCGGAAGAGGTAATGCAATACATACACTTGCATATACGATCAGGGGCTTGTTCGACAAAGGCGACACGGAGCTTGCGTCGATGCATGGAGGAAAAGCCAGGAATGCAATCCCAGATGCATCATCTGCCGTTATCGTGACAGACATTCCTGAAAATGAAATCGATAAGGTACTCCGTGATGAGGAAAGGCGCTTCTCTGATATATATGGGGATTCAGATCCTTGTATTTCTATAGAGCTGAAGAAAGTGAACATGCCTGAGAAAGTCTTAGACCATAATGGCGCAGGCAGTCTACTGGATTTGCTATCTGTCCTTCATACAGGCGTATATGCGATGTCGCAGAACGTTTCGGGACTCGTAGAAACATCTGCGAATCTTGGCGTTGTAGATGTTGAAGATGGCCATGCAAATATCCAGTTCTTCCCGAGGTCTGGCATAGATGCTCAGGTCGAGGAATTTACGCGTTATGCACGTGCGATAGCGCGTATGTCGGGCTTTAAGGCCGATATTGGTATGATTTCTCCTGGCTGGAAAGAAAATAAGCATAGTCGTCTGGCGGGGCTGATGTCAGATATATTCAAACAGCAGAATAATAAGCCCATGAATGTTGATATCATACATGCTGGACTGGAGTGCGGATGGCACTTTATGAAGAACCCGAAATTGGATATGGTATCAATTGGCGTTACTACGAAAGATATACATAGCCCCAATGAGAAAATGGTTTTGTCAACGGTGCGTCCGCAGGCTGAATTGATAAGGGAGACAATAGAGAGGATTGCAGAGCTCTGAACGTAATCGTACAGGCAATATCATACGTGGGGTACCTGCAGGAGGAAAACGCTGTGGAACAAAATAAATTCGACAAGACGGTCATGGATATAGTGCAAAACTATAGAGAGAACAAAGTTTTTCTATCGGCTGCAGATATGAGACCACCATCGCGCAATGCTATTATTGGGCTCATAAAGCAACTGAGGAATCTATTCTTTCCAGGATATTTTGCCGACAGGAATTTTTCAATAACGAATGCCCAGTATTTTATCGGAAACCTCATGCATGATATATATACAGAACTCGTAAAGCAGGTTGATTTTGCGATATGCTATAGTAAAAGCAGCGATACCGAGTGCGAGAAGTGTCCAAAATCTGGCAATATGGCTCTGGCACACCGTATAGCGGATGAATTCATGGCCAAGCTTCCTGCACTGCAGCAACAGATCATGAACGATGTCGAAGCTGGCTTTAATGGCGATCCTGCAGCAAAGAGCCTACAGGATGTGATTATATCATATCCAGGTGTTTTTGCGGTGTTCGTCTACAGATTGGCACATGAGCTTTGTGTAGAACATGTGCCATACATACCACGTATTATGACAGAGTATGCGCACAGCCTCACGGGTATGGATATAAACCC
>OMZT01000088.1 GCA_900315615.1 uncultured Veillonellaceae bacterium
ATCCATATACGGTGATAACAAGATGCCGCGCAACACCAAGCTCGTACTCGGGCTGGCACTGCTCTATTTCATCTGCCCTATAGACCTCATCCCGGAGGCATTCGTGCCATTCGTCGGCAGCTTCGATGATGCGGTCATACTGCCGCTGGCGATACATTGGGCGGTCAACAATCTGCCAGAGTCCGTGAGACGTGAAGGAGAGCATAGGGCACATCGCCTGGAGAAGCGCATGCCGGTCATCATAGCATTAGCGGCGGCTTTCGTGCTGCTATGGATAGGGCTTATAGCGTATTCTATATATCTTTTGTTCTCATTCATCTTCGGCTGATGGCGCGCAGCCTAGTACATCAAGGGGGGAATCGGGATTGCGGCTGTATATCGCAGAAAAGCCCAGCATGGGACGTGAACTCGCAAAATGCCTCAAAGGGCCTATGGAGCGTCATGACGGCTGGATTCGTACAGGCGGAGGCGTCGTGACATGGCTGTTCGGCCATGTGCTGCGTCAGGCAGAGCCGGCGGAGTATGACCCCAAATACAAACAGTGGCGCGCAGATGACCTGCCGATCATACCACACACATGGAAGCTCTTCGTAGATGACGGTGCAGCGAAGCAGTTCCATACCGTGAAAACGCTTATCGCTAAGGCAGACGAAATCGTGAATGCCGGCGACCCTGACCGTGAGGGACAGCTCCTTGTCGATGAGGTATTGGACTTCGTAGGCAATAAGAAGCCGGTAAAGAGGATATTGTTGAACGCCCTCGATGAGAAAAGTATCCGCAAGGCAAATGATGACCTTCGCGACAACCGCGACTTCGTCCACCTGAAGGAGTCCGCACTCGCGAGATCGCGCGCGGACTGGCTCATAGGCATGAACCTCTCACGTGCGTACACACTCGCAGCGCGCCGCGCAGGGCACAGGGACGTACTGCCCGTTGGCAGGGTGAAGACGCCGACGCTTGCGCTCGTCGTACGCAGAGAGCGCGAGATACAGTCCTTCAAGCCGGTAGACTACTATCACATCAAGGCTTCATTCCATCATGAGAACGGGGACTTCACCGCGCAGCTGAAGCCTAAAGATGATATGGATGGACTCGACAGCGAGGGGCGTATCGTAGACAAGAAAACGGCTGAATCGATCCTGGAAAAGCTCCAAAGTGCCCCACATGACGCGGTCGTTACGAGCTACCAGAAAACGAAGAAAGAGGAGAAGCAGTGCCTGCCGTTTTCGCTTTCATCACTACAGGTCATGGCTGGGAAGCGGTTCGGCATAGATCCGCAGACCGTCCTCGATACGGCGCAGTCACTCTACGAAAAGAAACTCACGACGTACCCGCGCTCCGACTGCGAGTACCTGCCACTGAACCAGCTGGCGGATGCACCGGCCATACTCGGTCATCTCATCGCACATGGTGGCATGGTCGGAGACTGGGCAAAGGCGGCATCACCAGACATCAAGAGCCGCGCATGGAACGACAAGAAGATATCTGCACATCATGCCATCATACCGACGGCTGTGCGCGCTAATCCCTCATCCATGACGGATAACGAGCGCAAGATATACTTCCTCATAGCGCGCAGCTATATCGCGCAGTTCTATCCGGTGCATAGGTTCTATCAGACGAAGATCGGCATTTCATATAAGGATGAGCTGTTCGCGGCTAACGGCAGGACGATCATAGACGCAGGCTGGAAAGCCCTTTTTATGAAAAAGAAGCAGGAAGAAGACGACGAGGATCAGGAAAGCGATACATTACCCTCCATGCAAAAAGGCGATCGCGTCAGCTTCACAAAGGGCGACATCATACAGAAAGCCACAAAGCCCCCCGTGAGATTCACACCGTCTACACTACTTGCCGGCATGAAGGAGATACATAAATACGTCAAGAACCCCGAGGCGAAAAAGCAGCTGAAGGACGTGTATGGGATCGGTACAGAAGCGACGAGGGCGACGATCATCGACGACCTCATCAAAAGATCATTCCTAAAGCCCCAAGGCAAGAAAAAATACCTGATACCGCAGCCCTCTGCATACCTGCTTATCGATGCCCTGCCGGACGAGATGACATATCCGGATTCCACCGCCATATGGGAGGACAGGCTGCATTCCATGGCGCAGGGGGAAGGCACGGTAGACGAATTCATCGCGGGGCAGGCGGAGTTTGCGCGAAAGCTCTGCCAGAAGGCGTATGACGCGAAAATGCACGTAGACGGAATCGCCTGCCCGCGCTGTGGGAACGGTGTCATGCAGAAACGTCATGGCAAGAATGGGGATTTTTGGGGTTGCTCCAATTATCCGCGCTGTCGAATGACATGCGATGACAAAGATGGCAAGCCCGACATCGAAGGCGCAAGGAGTCGTGTTAGCCATACGCGCAGCGATGCGGGGAGCTTCAGCGGCCATCTGTCAGAGGAGGAGATGGCGTCATTCCTGTCGGAGTACAAGCCATCACTGACGGCACGTGAAATGATGTCAAGGGACAGCCAATGATGAGGCGCAATATAAGGATGGATTTCAGGGAGAGTGAGACCATTGGCAGAGGATACAGGAAAGCTCGTCTGTACGGAGCCTGACTACTTCAAGGACTTCTTTTGCGACGGCAAACGCTGCGGCGCACAGTGCTGCGGTGGATGGACCGTATTCGTTGATGAAGGCACATACGCGCGCTATGAAGCACTGCCCGAACATGAGCGTAAAGTGATACTGCCACATATAGCAAAGTGCCCAGAGGGAAGCGGCGAATCCGCCTACATGCTGGATTTCGGCGACGGTGGAAGATGCCCTCTCCTTCGGGACGATCAGCTATGCAGCATCCAGCGCAGGCTAGGTGAGGAGTACCTGGGCAATACTTGTGCGCTTTACCCCAGGAAGATCGTGCATATCGGGTGGTTCTATGAGCGCTTCTTGTTTCTCTCATGTCCACTAGCCGCAGAGCTTGCATTGCTGCGCGATGACCATATACAGTTCGAGAAGCATGAGCTTTCGCGCGTGAGGACAGCAGGCTGGGTAGATACGGCACAGGGAAAGGAAGGCGAAGGCATGGCGGCAGCGTTCTGGCTGCTGCAGGACACGGGCATCGTGCTGCTTCAGGACAGGAAGCACACGCTAAAGGAGCGCATGGCATACCTTCTTGGCTTCCTGGAAAGGGCGGATGAGACGGTCGCAGAAGGCGATATCGGTAAGCTTATAGCACTATCAGAGAAGTATAAAGCAGGTAGCGGCGTGCCGCGCGCGCTTCCAGTTTGCAGCGATGAATGGATGGCAGGACTTCGTGCGCGCCTCGACCCGATAGAGCAAAGCAACAGCCATGCCGGCATGCTGCACGAAGTACCGACAGCGCGCACCATTCCCCCTATGGATATACTCATGGAGAATATCGTCATCTCGGAGTTCTTCATAGGATTATATCCATGCTGCCTTCCCGGCAGTATGCTTCATAACGGCATGGTGCTTTACGTGATATCAGAAATCTTCCATAGCAAAGTAGAGCAGGCATCTGAGCATGGTGACGCATCAAGGCTTCTTTTGGAGCTATCGCGCCAGATGATATATGCTAACCATGACAGGGATTGGCTCCAGGCGGTATCAGAGTATCTGACTGAGTAATATAAAAGCCGGCATAGACACGGCAGTATTTCAAGGGGATGTAAGGAAATGTATGAGAAGCAAGAGACACTTGCCAGCCTTCCAATCGGGCACCAGGCAAGGGTCGTACATGTCGGAGGCGACGGAGCGCTGCGTCAGCACCTACTCGATATGGGAATGATCCCAGGCGCGAGGGTAAAGGCGATAAAGCTCGCCCCGATGGGAGACCCGCTCGAGGTCACGGTGCAAGGCTACGAGCTGACTCTGCGCATCGCGGATGCAAAGCTCATAGAAGTCGAGGAATGCGCATTCAAGGAAGAGACACAGCCTCGAAAACTTATCGATGACCCATCGGGACTTCACCCAGGACTAGGCGAAGAAGGCAAATACCATGACAAGCTCCATGAGACCCCGCTGCCTGATGGCGTCACGCTCACGTTCGCGCTCGCTGGCAACCAG
>OMZT01000087.1 GCA_900315615.1 uncultured Veillonellaceae bacterium
ACATCACCCATTGCCACTATGAATGCGTCCGTATTCTTCTCCTGCTCCGGCAGCAGTGACTGCATCTCAAGAGCCAGGAGCACACGCTCAAGCCCGGTAGCGAACCCGACAGCTGGTTCCTCCCGATCGCCGATCTCACCGATAAGGCCATCATATCTGCCTCCGCCTGCGACTGCGCTCTGTGCACCAAGCGGAAGGTACTGTATCTCAAATGCTGTCTTTGTATAGTAATCAAGCCCGCGTACGAGCTTAGGATCGAGCGTGAACGGTATCCCTAGTGCTTTCAGGCACTCTTGCACCTTCTCGAAATGCTCACGGCACTCATCGCAGAGATAATCTGTGAGCTTTGGTGCGCCCTCAAGGAGTCCCTTGGCATTATCTGTCTTACAATCAAGAATGCGCAGCGGGTTTCTGTCGAAGCGGGACTGGCAGTCCTCACACAATTCTTCCCTCTTTGGCGCAAAGAACTCCTGCAGCGCCTTCCTGTACACCGGGCGGCACTTCGGGCACCCTACAGAATTGAGGTGAAGCTCGAGATCTTCAAGTCCAAGCGACTTCAAAAAATCAACGGCAAGGCTTATGATCTCAGCATCCAGCGCAGGGCTCTCACCGCCAAGCGCCTCAACACCAAACTGGTGGAACTCCCTGTACCGCCCTGCCTGTGGCCTGTCGTATCTAAACATAGAGCCTATATAGAACAGCTTCGTAACATCTGCATTCGCATACATCTTATTTTGTACATATGCACGCACCGCCGAAGCCGTATTTTCAGGGCGCAATGTGATGTTCCTGCCGCCCCTGTCCTCAAAGCTGTACATCTCTTTATCTACGACATCAGTCGCATCACCTATGCCGCGCTGGAAAAGCTCCGTATACTCAAACATCGGTGTGCGTATTTCTTCATACCCGTAAGTACGGCAGACATCACGTATTTTCTCTTCAACATAACGCCATCCACCAACAGTATCCGGAAGAATATCTTTCGTACCGCGTGGTCCTTTTATCATAATTGCTTTTCGCCTCCATATGCTTCTTCAAGAAGCGCGTCACGTTTTGCGATATATGTATCTACATCAGCAAGATATGTCGTAAGGTCTTTTGCATTAAATGACGACTTCAATCTCCCCGTACGGAAATTCACGATCTTGCTGCTGGCTGCGGCTCCGATACCGAGCACCGTCTGATGCTCCTCCATGATCTGGATATTGTACATCCCCTCGGCACCAGTCTTGCAGCAGCCTACGTTCTCAAGCGATCCAGCCATGTAGCCCTGCCTGTAAAGATAGTAGGGATGAAATCCAAAAGATTCCACATATTTCATCGCCGTATCAAACATTCGCTGCGCCATAGCATCATCTGGAAGTTCATAATCTGCTAAGTGCATCTTCAGCCGCGACCCCTTCTTCAATGCAAGCGCATGCAAAGTTACATCATCTGGTCCAAGAGGCAGTATCTTCTCCATCGTATCCGCAATATCCGCGTCTGTCTCTCCCGGTAATCCGACGATAAGATCCATATTTATATGCGGTATGCCCGCCTTACGCAATGCATGGAACATATCTACGATCTGTCCTGGCGTATGGCTCCTGCCAATACGCGCGAGTGTCCTTTCCTGCATCGTCTGCGGGTTGACACTCACACGTGTTACATTCATGCGCATCATCGCATCAATCTTAGCCTGGCTCATACTGTCAGGCCGCCCGGCCTCCACAGTGAATTCTACCACGCTATCAGAGTAAAATGCGTCGTGAATCAGCTCAAGCATACGTATAAAGAGGTCATCTGGAAGGCTCGTTGGCGTACCACCGCCAATATATATATTTTGCACGCGAAAATGGTATTTCCTTACCGCTGCTACAACAGCATCAAGATCACGTTTCCATATGCGGAAGAATTTCTCCAGCTTGCCTCTGCCAGGTATCACATTCGCTGGAAAAGAGCAGTACAAGCATCTCGAAAGGCAGAACGGAATCCCCGCATAAATACTAATGGTACGTTCATCAGACTGCGCGAGGAATGGACGCTGCAAAACAGCTATATCCGTTATGCGCGACGCTCGCTCGCTACTGACGAGATAGTCGCTTTTAAGCCGCCCTATGATCTCATCATGACCGAGTCCCATATCTATCAGGCGATGTACAATCTTAGTCGGCCTGACACCATGCATAATCCCCCATGGAGCGGTCTTTTTCCCCAGCTCCTCGCAGAATATGCGATAAAGGTTATGCTTCATCAGGCGATGTATACCTGCTCCGAGCCTTTCATCAGGCCTTGCGCAGCCCTCTCTTACATATCGTTCTTCATTGCCATCAAGGCTTTTAAGGACAATCTTAGATATGACTCGTCCGCCCTCTGACACATCGTGCGATATGCACATCGAACGATATTCCGGCTTTGGTGCCTCAAAAGGTGTCTTTTCTCTTGCAGCTTCATGACGGGCTCTCTCCTCTGCAACGATCCTCACTTTGAAAAGACGAAGCACCTCACGTGTCACCCTTACAACGACTTGATCATTGCTCTGAAGGATGAGCTCCTCAATCACCACTCTCCTGACACTCCTTGCAATACCCAATAAACTTGACCTGATGGTCTACTATCTTGAACCCCGTCTTCTTTGTTATTTCCTTTTCCAAGGGTTCGAGCAGGTCATCTGATACTTCTATTATCTTTCCACATTTCTTGCACACCAAATGATGATGCTGATGTCCTCCTTCTGTCGGATCATACATCTCATAACGCGTGCGGTCATCATCGAAGTTAACCCTCTGAAGAAGTCCCAGCTCTGCCAAAAGCTCAAGGCTCCTATATATCGTTGCAATACCAATATCTGACTTTTCGCCGCGAAGCACATCATAAACATCTTCTGCAGAAAGATGTTCTCCCCTCCTATCCAGGAACAGCTGCAACACAGCTTTCCTCTGAGGTGTCATCTTATACTGATGCTCCTGCAATCGTTTCTTCAAATCATCCATTGTTATGGTAACTGACACGACATATCCCTTCCCTCTTATTTGGAATTGCTCATGTATGGCTCTTGCCGCTATATATTTATAATGTACTCTGTTGCTTCACAATGGAATTAGCCTATCTTTTATTGTAACAAATTGACTGCTATATGACAAGATATTTATATTTTGACAAAAAATGAATCATTTGTTTTTATGATTTGAGCTGTAGTCACGCATCAGCTCTCCATAACCCATGGGAGAACGTGTAGGCGATTTTGGCGGTTTACGGTTTCTAAAGAAGTTATCTATCATCTCTTGCATTTTGGCTTTGTATTCGGCAGTCTTTGCTTCCGGAGCGGGATTCGTCAGCTGCTCATACATACAAGAGGAAATACTTTTTAATTGCCACCATTCAAGAGGGATACAGCTGTCTTTGTTAAATTCGTTTACCCATACTCGCTCGGTGTATTTCCCTCGGAATAGGTGTTCCCACATTTCTTTAGCACTTTCAGTTTGTTTAAACAGGACATTTATATCTTCTACAAATTGACAAAAGCTGTTGTGATTGGGAAAGTCGTATTTCTCGGCTTTCAAATGAGCGAGAAATAGTTTTCGATTATCTGGTTTCATCATAGCCAGCATATTTTTGATCACTTCCGATGAATACGCATAAAGCACCCGAATAGTACCATCCTCGTTTTCCTGTACATGAAGCGTTTCCGTAGACTCGACCAGGCTTTTGCAACGTGCAAAACGATTGTCATGGCCGATTAGTTCATCGATGGTGATGCCCAATACATCTGCCATACGGCAGAGCATATCTATTTTTGGTTCGCTGCCCTTGTTTTCATAAGTCATATAACGCGTATATGGGATGCCAAGTTCGGCCGCAAAATCCTTGGCCGTCGCGAAGCCAGCATCCTCACGGATTTTTTTTATCCTATCCTTTAAGAGTGTTCTTGATATCGTTTCCATTATGCATCCACCCATTTCATATCTGGCTCAGCCTGCCAGAAACTTTTTCCATTCCAAATTTTAGCTTCTAGGAATTTTTCTACAGGGTAGCCTTCACCGGGGGCACCGGAGACGACATAAATGTAGTCGTCAGCAGGTGGCTCCCAGCAATCGAGATATAGTGTGCAAATATCGTCTTCCTTGAAGCCTTGCAGGAAATATTTTTTTCCATCATACATGAAAATCAGCTCGTCGCCGTAGTGCATCAAGTCGATAAATTCATTGACGTTGCCGTTTTGCATTGGTTGGAACTCCCTTCAAAAACTTCTTATATTTCGCATACTCAGCTTCTGTCATAAGATGTGCCGGGCGATTTTCGAAATCGTCTCGCTGATATTCATGGATATGTAATACATTTTCCACTCGGTTGCCGTGATTCAAGTTAGGCTCGGGATGATAGGCCACTTCACGTATCAAGTAATGGTCCTCGTCGTAAATACGCATTTCGTGAAAAACGCCATTGGGCTTTAACTTGATATACACCATGCTGCTATGTGCTTCAGCAGGAAGCCCATGCTTACCGTTTAGACCGTGCAGTACTTTTACCCCCTCGATTTTGTCGACGGTCTCATATGTGTATTCTACCTTGTTTCCTACAGCAAAAGTTCCGCGTCCACCCATTTTAAGCACATCCTTTCCATGTTGGATAAGCAATCGTGATAATATTTCCGAACATTTCAGGATATGGCTGGTCGATACAAAGAATGGCTGATGGATGAATACGTCGCATCATCTCTCGATACCCTTCCATGAAAGACACTTTTGCCAAGCGTGTACCAACGGTGCTGATGGCCACAATGCTTCCTGATTCTACGCCGTCGAAGCAGAAGTTGAAACTGTTGGAAAGTCCCCAAGTGATAGTTGTGATGACTTTTAAACCCTTGCTTTGCCAATATGCGCCGCACCAGCGGCTATGAGCTACGCTCTCAATTTGCCGCCACAAAGGCATATCACCGTATACGGAATAGTCAGGTGTCAACACAAAAGCGTATTGCGCATATCGTCGTAGTACTCTGTTCGGATGCGTGTAAAGTGATCTCAGCCGGTCATCGCTGACAAAATGATGTACCCCATAGGCACAACGCTTTTTACTCTCGCGCGCTTTTGTCTCGTTGGCAGCTATCAGGTGGATAGTGGCTGGCAACCCAAGTGCCTGCTTACGTATCAACGGCATATTGTACTGCCCAACTTCAACTGGAGCATAGCGCAAAAAGAGCTGGTCGGTTTTTAGTTCTTGAAATCTCATACTGTCCCCCTTTTCTCATTGTCGAACAACCATTTGTTGCTTCTAATATAACATAAAAGAAAATAAAATACAAGTCTATTTTTACAAGTAAATTTATGACAATAGCATATTTCAATATAAAAAAAATCCACCTCGGCAAAATGCTTCGGTGGGATTTGGGCAAGCTTGTCCTTATGCGGTTTATGTTTCTTTGATAGGTTTTTGACCAAACCTTTCCTGTACGAGCTTGTCGAGGGCTCCTTTCCTCACATACGTCATGACGTCTTCGTCTACGAAGTTGCGATGTGAAATCTCTTGTGCGGCTTTGTCGAAGCCGAAGATGTAGGCGATGGCGATTTGAAAGATGATGTGGCTCGGGGCGAAGCCGTAGACTTGGTGCTCGAGAATGTGCTTTAGCCGTGCGTGGTCGTCGGGGTAAGCCTGACGGATGGCGGCGCTTCGGTAGAGGCGCTTTACGATCTCCGTGATGTAGAGGCCGGACTTCATGTAGAAATCGACGAACGTCTTCTCGGGATCGTCGAAGATGCCGGGGTTCTCTTTTTCTAGCGCGTCAACCATCTGCGTGACGACGGCTTTCGGTGTAAAAATCTGGTTCGTCTTCTGCGGAGGGATGTAGTCGAAAATATCCTCGTCCTGCGTCTCTTCGAAGTAATCGGCCAGCCGTTCCTTCATCCGCAGGAACTCTTGGATGGATTCGTCGAACACGGCCTCGTTGAAGAGTTGCCCATCGAAATGCTTCCGCTCGCCCGTCTCTGGGTCGTCGTAGTCGCCGCCGTCGCGCAAAAAGCGGAACTCCGGCTCCGTGATGCCCGTGACCTCGGCGAATACGTCATCGGGCGTGTAGTCATCGAAGTTCGCGAGCCGCAGGTCTTTGCCGCCGCCGTGCGCCATTTCGCTATACGCCATGATAAAGCTCGGTATCGTGCGCGAAAAGCCGCGTAGATGTGCGCGGATGTCGTCCTCGACGCCCTTCTTTTTCTTCGCTTCCTGC
>OMZT01000027.1 GCA_900315615.1 uncultured Veillonellaceae bacterium
AGCACGGTCGTCGCGAATCAGAAAGCCGTAGAGGCTGATGAGGAGAAGGCGAGCACGATCGTGCTGCCGGCGACTACGAACGTCAGTGATATCGTCGGCGCGCTGAACTCCGTCGGTGCGACGCCGAGGGATATCATCTCGATACTGCAGGCATTGAAGGCAGCTGGTGCCATGCATGCAGATCTGGAGATCATCTGATCATGACGTGAAGGGAATGTGGGATATGCAGATAGATGGCACTCTGGCTGGCATGAGGGGTGCAAATGCGGTCGCCGACGGCAAGATGGCGGATGCGCAGCAGGCACTTCATAATAAGAAGCTCAAGGAAGCCTGCAAGGGCTTTGAGACGATGTTCCTCACATTGATGTACAAGCAGATGAGAGCCACCGTCCCGAAGGATGAGCTCTTCGGACATTCCAATACGGATGAAATCATAGAGTCGTACAGAGATGAAGCTCTGATGGAGAAGGTCTCAGACGCGGGTGGTATCGGGCTTGCGGATATGCTTTATAAGCAGCTGAAGGTGGAGCAGTCATCATTGCCCGGCAACGTGAAGCTGACACCAGAGGCACTTGCAGCGCTGCGCAGCGGCAATAAAGAGAGTAAATGATCATTCGGGGGCGTAAAGCCCCTTTTATTTTTGCTTTTAGGAGATGTTATGATGTTTGGAAAACGTGTAGCAGCTTTTTTGGCGGCCATGCTCGTCTTTGTCATGTGCGCGCAGACGGCTATGGCGGCACAGACTAAGCTGACGGGGGTGAGGTTTGGCGCGTCGAGGAGCAGGATCGTCTTCGATCTCGACCGTATTCCCGCGTATAATGTGACGGCTGAGAACGGTGGCAGGCGTATCGTGCTCGACCTCGACGGCGTGAGGTACGATGTGAAGTCTGTGCCGCGTATGAAAAACAGCCTCGTGCGGTCTGTGGACGTCGCTAAGAAGGTCGGCGGGGTGCGCGTCACGATAGAGCTGAGTGAGCCGGGCAGCTGGCGCGTGCGTACACTGAAGAGCCCTTTGAGACTTTTCATCGATCTTGCGCCTGAGGGAAAGCTCGACGATAGCTTGAAGGCGGATAAGCCGTCTGATGCAGCTTTGCCAGCTGATACTGGAAAGCCATACGATGAGGGCAGCGTCGGGGAAAAGCAGGAGAAGGATCCCTGGAGTGCTGCGCCGCTTGGCGGGCGGTCAATCGATGAGGAGCCTGCACCGGGACTGAAGTTTACGAGGTATGTGCGAGATGACGCGCGCGGCAAGCTCACGGCGTATATCCTGACCGCGAGCCATAGGCTCTACACGGTGCGGCCGGCACTCGCCAAGGGGCAGGTGCCGGGCCTTGAGACGGTGAGCGGCATTTCGGATCGTTATGATGCGGTCGCGGCGGTGAATTCGTCATACTTTGCTGTGACGGGAGAGCTTATCGGTATCACGAGGCTCTCCGGTATGACGGTCGGGACGACGTATTTTACGCGCACGGGTGCGGCGATGATGCCGGATGGCACGATCTACTTCGGGCAGGGCAGCTACAGCGGTACCGTAACGCTCGGTAATGTGACATGGCCTGTTGGCGGTGTGGACTCTGAGCGCGGCGATGACAGCCTGGTGATATACAACCGCGGCTATGGGACGCATACGCGCACGAATGAGTTCGGTATGGAGTATGTGGTGCGTGGCGGCAAGGTGACAGCAGTACACGGGTCTGATACGGCCATACCTGAGGACGGGTGCGTCATATCGGTGCATGGCAAGGCGGCAAAGGCTTTTGCCGGCATAAGTCCCGGCAAAAGCGCTGCCATCAATGAGGATTTCGGCGAGCCGTGGAACAGTGCGATATGGATACAGGGTGCAGGCCCGAGGCTCGTCGCGGGCGGCGTGCCGCATGTGACGGCGCAAAGTGAGCAGTTCCCGTCTGATATATCGTCAGGACGCGCGCCGCGTACGGCGTTCGGTGTGACGAAGAGCGGTGATTATATCTTCGTCGTCGCTGACGGCAGGCAGGAGTCGAGCATAGGCTGTACGCTTTCAGAGCTAGCTGAGCTTCTTGCAGCGTACGGCGCGCAGGACGCCATGAATTTTGATGGTGGCGGCTCGAGCGAGCTCGTCATAGGCGGCGAGGTGAAGAACCATCCATCTGATGGTCATGAGCGCCGCGTGGGCTGTGCGATGATCTTGACGAAGCGCTGACATATTTGATGAGAATTTAACGTAAATACCATCAATTTATACTTGCGATTATTTTGGAATCCGATATAATGGATATAATGGCGTGGAGAAGCGATATAATGCGTGCTTCCCACAGGTAGAGAGGTGGACTTTTTTGCGTAGGATAGCAAGACTTGCAGTGTGTGTGGCATTGACTGCACTGACGGCTGCGGCACCGGCGGAGGCAGCTCTGCCACCGATGATGGGCACGGATGATGTACATCAGGGAATGCATGGTAAAGCGTATACTGTTGTGGACAGCAGCGGACGCATAAGGTCATTCGACGTGTCGGTGACTGGTATACTCGATAATGGCAAGGGCTCCGACAGGCGCATACTCGCTAAGGCATCCGGCCCCGTCGTACAGCAGGCGGGCGGTGCGCTGCAGGGTATGAGCGGAAGTCCCGTATATATAAATGGCAAGCTGGTAGGGGCTCTTTCTGCCGGCATAAAGGATATGGATCCGTTCACGTTCCTTATCACGCCTATCGGTGATATGCTGAAGATCTGGGATATGCCGGATACGAAGAACATCACGCGTATTCATCAGGTGGATTTCCGTGAGATAGAGAGGCAGAAGGAAATGCGCGAGAAGGCTGAAGCAGCTAAGAAGGCTGAGAAGGCGGGTAAAGAGGATACCGTCGATGTAGACGTGAAGCCGGGAAAGAATAAGGAGTTTGACCTTGGCGCTGATGCGGCGAAGGCTGAGAGTACCGATGCGGCAAAGGGAGAAAGCGCAGCTGCTGACGAAGCGAAAGCAGATGTGAAGCCGGCTAAAGGTGATACAGAAAGCCCAGCAAAGCCTGACTTTGATGACGAGGATACGGATGAAGAGACAAAGGCAGAGCCTAAGGCGACGCTCTATCTCGGCGGATTTGGCGAGGCGGGCACGCGCTATATGCAACGTGCGCTCGGCGACCTCGGATACGCTGCATATCGGTATGCACCGTTCGGCGTGAATGCCATTACCGGCAACGTGAGGCGCGGTGCGAAGCTGTATCCGGGCAGCGCGCTTGGCGTCGCCGTCGTGTACGGAGACTTCACGGTCGGTGCGACAGGGACGGTGACGGCGGTCGATGGCAACAGGGTGCTGGCATTCGGCCACCCGTTCATGCACCGCGGCAATGTGAATTTCTTCATGACAGATGCAAGCGTCGTCGGCACCGTGCATGGTGTATCTGACGGCATGAAGCTCGCAAACGTCGGCAGTATCATCGGACGCGTGAACCAGGACCGCTCCTCTGGTATCAGCGGTACGATAGGTGAGTTCCCGTCCGTGGTGCCGGTACGCGTGACCGTGCATGACCGTTCGCTTGGGCGAGATGAGAGCTTCGGTGCGCAGATCGCATACGATGAGGACTTTGTCCCGTCACTTGCGGCGGGTATCGCATATGCTTCGATGGCAAAGACGAGCGATAACCTCGGCGAGAGCACGGCAAAGGTCTTTTTCAGCGTATCGACCAATGCGGTAAAGGACGGCATATTCAGCCGTGATAATATGTACTATGCACCATCCGATGTTGGGCAGAACGCTGTGGGCGAGATATCGCAGGCACTGTCACTGATCACAGCGAACACGGAGCAGGAGTCCGATATCACGGATGTGAAGGTGGATATAACGGTGTCTGCCGGGAGGAATACGGCGAGCATCATCTCAGTGGATCCGGATAAGACGACCGTGAAGCCGGGCGAGACGATCAAGTTCCGCACGACGATCAAGCCGTATCGCCGTGATAAGGAGACGGTATTCGTGCCGTATACGGTGCCGGAGAACCAGCCGGAGGGACCGTTGCAGCTGGACATCCGCGGCGGCGGATTCGTGCCTGTGACACAGGAAATGCTGCTGAAGCAGTCGGGACTCACCGTTTCAAAGAAGGAAGAGGAAGCGCGCAAGAAGACCGTTGCCGATCAGATAAAGGATTTCCTGAAGACGGGAAAGAATAACGAGATCATCGTGGCACCATCACAGCTGCAATCGCAGATCGATAAGAAGAAGGCTAAGATCAAGGCGATAGAGAACAAGCTTAATGGCACCGAAGGCGCAAAGAAGGTCGATCTTCTCGGCAAGAAGGCTGCGGAGAAGGCAGATAAGACGCCTGGCGAGTCTAAGTACGCTACGCGCTATATTATAGACAATATCATTCATACGACACTGACCGTTTCCAAAGAGGGATGACAGGCAGAGGAGGTGAGAAGCAATGCTGATCCGCGTGCTGGAAGCTATAGGGAGATATGTGCTCCGAAAGCTCAACTACACTGGCGAGATAGTAATGCTTCTCATTGCCACATTTAGGCAGCTGAATCACCCTCCACGCTGGAAGCACGTCCTTCGACAGATGTCTCATCTCGGTGTGGATTCCCTTACGATAGTGAGCCTCACGATGCTTTTCACGGGCATGGTGCTGACGCTGCAGATCGGACATGAGCTCTTGAGATTCGGCGCACAGAATACGATAGGCGGCATTGTGGCGATAGGTATCGGCAGGGAGCTCGGCCCCGTACTTGTCGGCGTGGTATGCGCTGGTCGTGTAGGTGCGGCGATTACGGCGGAGATCAGCACGATGAAGGTGACGGAGCAGATAGATGCCCTGCGCGTGATGGCGACCAGCCCGGTGGGATACCTTATCGTGCCGCGCATGATCGCGTGTGCGTGCATGGTGCCGCTGCTTACGGTGTTCGGCGATATCATCGGTGTCCTTGGCGGCTGGGTCATTGCGACGAAGTACGTCGGTATCAGCTCTTTTCTCTATATGAACTCTATCAATGTCTATGTGGAAGCCTATGATATGACGGGCGGTATCGTGAAGTCTGTCGTATTCGGCGTGGTCATCGCTGTCTTGGGCTGCTACTACGGGCTCAGGTGCCCGGATGGTGCAGAGGGTGTCGGCAAGGCGACGACGCGTACAGTCGTGGCATCGATCATCATGATCTTCATGCTGAATGTGTTCCTGTCTATGCTGCTTTATAGGTGAGGTGCTCGTATGATAAAGCTGGAGAATGTGTGCAAGTCGTTTGATGGTGTGCCAGCGCTGAAGGACGTCAGCCTCGAGATCGAGGATGGTGAGACGATGGCGATCATCGGCGGTTCAGGCTCTGGCAAGAGCACGCTGCTGAGGCTGATCATAGGACTCATAAAGCCGGACAGCGGTCGTATATGGATAGATGATGATGAGATCACCCATATGGATGAGAAGGAGCTCGATCGCGTGCGCCTGAAGATGGGCATGGTGTTCCAGTACTCGGCATTGTTTGACTCTATGACCGTCGGCGATAATGTGTCGTTCGGACTTAGGGAGCATACGGACCTATCGGAGGATAAGATACAGGAGATTGTCGCGGAGAAACTGGAGCTCGTAGGACTGCCGGGGATGCAGAAGATGATGCCTGGTGAACTGTCAGGTGGTATGAAGAAGCGCGTGAGCCTTGCACGGGCGATCGCGTTCGCTCCGAAAATCATCCTCTATGATGAGCCGAGCTCGGGGCTTGATCCCATCATGACGGGAAAGATAGATGACCTCATCATCCATGCGCAGAAGGAGCTCAATGTGACATCGGTGGTCGTCACGCACGATATGGCGAGCGCCTGCCATATATCGGACAGGATTGCGATGATATATGAGGGCGAGCTGATAGCCGTGGATACGGTGAAAAACTTCAAGCAGATAGATGATCCGAGGATACGCGCGTTCATGAAGAGCGTAGAACTGCATGAAAAGGGGGAAAGGGAATGAGTACGGAGGCGAAGGTCGGGCTGTTTACGATCAGCGGCCTTTTACTGCTTTTTATAGCGGTGCTCCATCTTTCGGGGTATAATCCTGCGAGAGACAATGACTATACGGTGTACGTCGGATTCAATAAGGTCACAGGACTGGCACCGCAGGCCGAGGTGCTGTATGCGGGTGTACATGCTGGCCGCGTCGAGTCTGTACGTCCCGATGGCAGGGGCGTAGAGGTGACGATCACGGTTGATCCGTCGATAAAGATTCCGAGGGATGCGGCGGTAACGATCGGCTCCTCCGGGGTCATGGGCGATAAATACATCAGTATCCTGCCCGAGAAGTCAATCAGTCCCGAGTACCTGGAGAATGGCGATTTCATAGTCGGTCAGGATGAGCAGGGCATCGATACGGTGATTGAGCAGGCTGGCAAGACGCTTGAAAGCGTCCAGCAGCTTTTGGCATCTGTGAATGATATCGTCGGCAATCCAAAGCTGAAGGATTCCATGCTGAAGTCGGCGGTGAACGTGCGCGACATCACGGCGAATATACGCGATATGACGGCTGCGATATCGCGGATCGTGGTACGCAATGAAGACCAGGCAGATGCGATGATGGCGAATCTCGTGTCCGCCACGGCGAGCATGAATCAGGCTATGGACACGATCAGCCGAATGGCAGATGATGTGTCTGATGATGGAGCGACAGCCGCGAATCTGAAGCTTGCCATCGTGAACCTCAGGAAGACGAGCGAGGATATCTCTGCAAGTGCGAGTGCGATACGCGACGTTGTGACGGATCCCGAGAAGCAGAAGCAGATCGATCATATCATCAGCAACGCGGAAGATATAACGAAGCGCGGGCGCAAGGTGATGGATAAGATCGGTAAGGTGTCCGATATCGACGTCAAGGCGAATATCGATGTGCTGTATAGTGGCAGTGAACATGACTGGACTACGAATGCGGCACTAGACCTCTACAAGAGCCCACATCGCTACATCACACTTGGCGTGGATGACATAGGCGGAAGGAACAGCACGGTTGCTACGGTGGGACGCATAAAGAGACATTTCGGCGCGAGGGCAGGTATCATAGATAATAAGCCGGGATTTGGCGTCGATATGTTCGGAGGGAAACGATTCAAGTTCTCTGCTGATGCAAGCGATTTCGATGATATGGAATTGCGCTTGCTTACGGTGTATAATATAGCTGATGACACAGCTATCATGGCGCAGTGGAACAATGTGAATCACAGTGACGACAGGGCAGCTTATTTCGGTATAAGGCAGAGCTTCTGACCTTAAAGTTGCTTTTGTGTACGAAACGGAATGTGATTTTATTATTTTTACATAAGATAATTCTAATATGTGTGTTGCATAATAGACCGTAGTTTTCGTTTGAGTGAGATACGACAGGGGGAATCGTGTTGAATAGAACAAGGAACTTCAGGAAAGGGCTTGCTTCTTTTGTTGCAGCCTGCATTGCTATGGGTGCGAGTACAGTCCTTGCCGCAGACAGCGTGGATATAGATCTTGATGCTAGCGTCCGTATGGCCATGGAGAATAATCGTACGATAAAGCAGTCCGTGTACGATATGGACGCTGCAGAGTGGAGCCTGTCAGAGGCGCGCCGCAACCGTGGACCAAAGGTAAACTGGACTACGAGTGCCCTGAGGACTGGTGGCGATGCGATGGCTCAGGCGCGTATGGCGTCGGGCGGACATCCAGAGTACCGCTATGGGTTCACTCATACGGGGGCGATCAGCTACCCGCTCTATACTGGCGGAGCATATGAGAGTGCCATAAAGGGTGCCGGCTATGGCGTCAACGTCGCAGACCTTACGCTGGAGGCGACGAAGCAGCAGGTGCGCTACTATACGACGGCGCAGTATTATCAGATACTTGAGGGAAGGAATCTGATAAATGTACGCCAGAAGTCTGTGGACAACCTGCAGGCACATCTCGATAACGTTCATGCGCAGTACAATGTCGGTACGGTCGCAAAGTCGGACGTGCTCGCGTCGCAGGTGGCTCTTGCCAATGCGCAGCAGGCACTGGTGACACAGAAGAATAATTACGATGTCGCGATGGCTTCGCTCAATAATCTCATAGGTTTGCCGACGAATACGGTGCTTAATATACGCGACGAGCTGAAATACAAGGAGTATGGCCTAACGGAGCAGGGGTGCACGGAGTATGCACTCGTCCATAGGCCGGATGGCATAGCCGCAGACTATGGAGTGAAGGTGGCAGAGGCTGCCGTTAACCAGGCAAAGTCTGGCAATCGGCCCATGCTGAATGCGCAGGCACAGAAGATGCGCGGCGGTGAGGGATTCACTGAGGACAACCATACGAGCAACAACTCGTGGACGGCTGGACTCGCTCTTTCATGGAATGTGTTCGACAACAATGTCACTGGAGCGAAGGTGAAGCAGGCGGAGTCTCAATTGAATAAGGCTCGTCAGGCAGCACAGGCTGAGAAGGAGCAGATACAGCTTGAGGTGCGTCAGGCTTACCTTTCGATGGTTGCAGCGGCAACGAATATAAAGACGACCCAGGTTGCTGTCGCTCAGGCAGAGGAAGACTATAAGATCGCACAGGTTCGCTACAGCGCAGGTGTCGGTACAAACCTTGATGTTATGGACGCTGATGAGAAGCTGACATCGGCACGCACGAACTATTATACGGCACTTTATAACTATAATGTGAGTAAAGCACAGCTCGATCAGGCGATGGGCATACCGGTCGACCTCGATCCTGTAGAATATAAGGCGACTGCCGAGGATGAGGTTCGCCGCCGTGAGAAGAAGGCTACGGATGAGCAGCGTGCGGAAATCTCAAAACGCCGTCAGTCCGTTGCAGCGGATGAGAAGCTTGAGGAGGAGAATCTTCAGGTCAAGAAGAATAAAGCTATAGAGAAGAAAGCTGAGGCCGACTCGCCGGCAGTGGCTGCTGCTGCGGGAGCTGCTCATGATAAGGAGACGAAGGCTCCAAATGCAGAGCAGAAGGCAGAGTCGAGCGCACAGGTCGCAGCGGAAATGAGCAAGTGATTTCGGTGATTTGACAGCCGGAGCATGGCTTGCATTTGGTATCATGAGTGTACGAATTAGCGGAGGCTCATTATGAAGCACAGAAGGATCTACATAACTGCCATAGTGGCAGCAGGCACGGTCTTGCTGTGCTTTTTTGCATTGCTGATGTATATGAGAAGTGCGGGATTTTCCGAGCAGGCTGCTAGGATCGTATCGGAAAAGGCGACGCAGACGCTTGAGACGCGCATTGAGCTTGGCAGCGTGAAGATTGACGACAATAAGGATATCGTCATCAATGATGCTGCGATATACGATAAGCAAGATAAGATCGTCGCAAAGATTCCTGAGGCTGTAGTAAAGCTTAGCTATATGGCAGCAATCAAGGGCGCATCTGCCGGCTCTGTGAGCGAGGTATCCGTGAAGAACCCTGAGGTCTGGCTAAGTGAACGGGATGATGGCAGCTGGAACGTGCAGGACCTCTTGAAGGAGAGCAGTGAGGAGAGCGGATTCCGCGGCAAGGTGAGGTTGAGCGGAGGTACCGTCACGGTTTCCATGCGTGGACAGACGCTGAAGCTGCGTCAGGTGGAAGGCACTGTCGATATGGCTGACAGCCCATCGGCAGATATAGATGTGGACTGCATGAGTATGTATTCTCCCATCCATGCTGAGGGAACCGTATCCTCTGATGTGCAGGATGTCAAAGTAACGATCGATGACGTGGGGATTGAGGATTACATGAAGTACCTCACGTTATTGCCGCCTCTGCCGGAGGGGATAGATATAAAGAGCGGCACGATAGATCACGCTGAGGCGTATATCCGTCATGATGGCGACGGACTAGCACTCAAAGGGCGTGCGGCTTTCCATGATGGCGCGGTGACCGCCATGGGAGTCGATATAGCTAAGCTGCAGGGACAGGCGAACTTCGACCAGTCGTCTGCCATGCTGTTCATCCATGCGGAGGCAGCTGGTGAGCCTGCGGCCATACATGGCAGGATAAGATGGGATGAGGAATCACCAAGGCTCGCCCTTGTGGCGGAGTCTGAGGGTTTTGATCCATCTAAGGTCATGGTAGATTTGCCGTTTGCAGGGAAGGTCTCCTTCCGTGCGAGCGTAGGCGGAACGCTCGATGCACCGGTCATCAGAGGCAAATTCGAGACGGCTGAGGCGGTCGCGTATGGGATTCCTCTGCAGGACGCGCGTGTGGATCTCACCTATGATGGTATGGATGCCGATTTGCGCCATTTCGAGGCGGATATCCTCGGCGGTCATGCGGAGGGCGAGGGACGGCTACATATGGATGACCTCTCCTATGATCTGCACGTGAAGGCGGCAGGAATCGACATTGCAGGGCTGTCTGATCTGGTGGGGCAGGATATGGCCGGTACGGCAGATGGTGATATCGCACTCAATGGCGTCGGGACAGATACCGCTGGTATCTCGGTCTATGGCAGCGCTAGCATAAAGGATGGCAGGCTGAAGGGAGCCGAGTTCACACGGGCAGATGCATCATTCTTCGTGAGTGATGGTATGACCGTGATAGACGCGGCTAATGTCCTCTTCCCAGGTGGCGGAGAGATCGGCGCAACGGGGTCGATACGCAACGCAGATGAGATAGCACTCGATTTCTATGGCGCGCATATAAACCTTCGTAATCTCGCGAACGCATTTCCAGACTATATAGATGCGGGCGGTATAGCGGATATCGATGGCTCGGTACATGGAAGCCTTTCCAATCCGATGGTAGAGGCCGATCTATCTGCAGTGGACGGGCATCTCTTCAAGCAGCCGTTTGAGCTTTTGCGTACGTCTGTGTCGGGCAGCCTTGATGGCATCGGTGTCGACTATTTCCAATTGGAGAATAACGGCAAAAATACATGGTATGTGAAGGGGTCTGTGGGCTTTACCAGAGATAAGAAGATCGATCTACAGATAGATACGGTCGGTGCGCGTATGGAAGATATCGCGGCACTCGTAGCGCCAGATCAACCCATCACAGGTAATGTCGATAATATCATAAAGATAACGGGTACACTCGACAATCCGTCTGCTGTTGGATACGTCCATTTCTATCGTGGAAGCTATCGCGGCTATCTGCTTTCAGGTATGGATGGCGACTATACATATAAGGATAAGGTCGTCACGGTGCAGGACTTCCATATTTTCTCACCGATTGTCGATATGGATCTGAATGGCACGATCGATCCGAAGTATGATATCAATATGAAAGTCGAGGCGCATGATATAGACCTGAAGCGCATGGCGTCAAGACTGCCATATCCTGTGGAGGGTCATGCAAAATTCTCAGGACTTATCGCGGGTAATGTGTCGGCACCTGTGTTCGATGGTAAACTGACTGGTGACAAGCTGACATTGAACGGTCAGGATATAGCGGATGTAAGGGGCGACGTGCATTACCGCGATCATATCGTCAGTGTCGAAGGCTTCACGTTCCACCAGAATGACGGTATCTTCGGGATGGACATGAAGGCAGGGCTCAATGATAAGAGCTTGTCCGGCAAGATCGATATCACGAACGGTGACGTACAAGCCATTGCCGCGTTCGCGGACCTTAAAAATGATATATTCACGGGCAGGCTTTCCGGTACGCTCGATATCGCGGGCACGATGGATAATCCAAAGGCACATCTCGAGGCCGTAGTGCCCGATGGCAAGCTCAGGGAGTATTCACTTACGGATGTTGCAGTAGATGCAGATTATGAGGATGGAGTTTTGACGCTCAGCGAGTTCAGCGGACATCAGGATGATGGCTTCTTTATCGCTAGCGGTGTCATGGACAGTAACCGTGATATCGATGCCGAGGCTAATATCGAGAATGCTCCGCTGGGGCTTATTGCCGCATGTGCTGGCTCGAGTGCCAAGGTCAGCGGTACGGTCAATGCACAGGCAAAGATCAGTGGCAACCTCTCGAGCCCGCGTGCTGTGGTGACGCTGCAGGCGAAGAATGGAGGTGTCGGCACGGCGACGTTCGACAACCTCACGGGCGACTTGAACCTGGATCATGGTGTTCTCGAGGTGCATGAGCTTCGTATGGAAAAGCAGGGGAAAGACAAGGTGTATAGCCTCAGTGCTGCGGGAACAGCACCTCTAAAGGCGATCATGGCGAAGGATAACAACATAGGCAGCGCGTATGACCAGTTCAACCTGACGGTCAACCTCGAGAATGCTGACCTGGGACTTCTACCAGCACTTTCCCGGCAGGTAGACTGGGCGATGGGCCCTCTGACGGGCAAGTTGAACGTGACGGGCACGCTAGCAAGACCGCTCGTCAATGGCGAGGTTAAGCTGTCGGGTGGTGCCATGAAGCTGAAACTCCTGAAAGATCCAATCACGGATATGGAGTTTGATATAAAGGCAGCTGGAGACCGCCTAAACATAGAAAAGGGCTCGCTCAAAATGGGCGGCGGAAAGGCTGAACTGACTGGCAGCACGCTCTTTACGGGGAATGGTTTCAGCGGATATGATATCGCTCTAAAAGCCGATAAGCTCGGCGTGAACAGTACCGTATACAAGGGACCTCTTGATGGAGAGCTCAGACTGTCTGAAGGCGTTATAGGCAAGGGAAAGCCATGGGAGAAAACACTGCCAGAGCTTTCGGGGCATTTAGATATCAGCGATGTCACAATCTCAGTGCCAAGCCTGCCATCAGGCGATAGCGAGCTGCCGGATATCATTCTCGATTTTGATGTGAATCTCGGTAAGAAGGTACACCTTTACAGTGCGTCACTCTATGACATGTGGTTCAGCGGAGGCGTACATTTCGGAGGTACGACGAAGCATCCTAGGACCTCCGGAACCGTGAAGGTACAGAGGGGCTCTATCACCTACAACAACACGATATTCCGCGTGTCAGAGGGAGAAGCTTATTTCAATCAGGTTGATTCATTCCTGCCGAGCATACATTTCGTTTCATCGGCGCGCGTCAATAGGGTAAAGATATCCTTGACTGTTGACGGACCGCTTGAGCATATGGATTTCAAGCTTTCGTCGAGCCCATCGATGAGTCAGACGGAGATCATACGCCTGCTGACATTCCATAACAGCAGCATGGATACGCTGGACTCGGAGCTGAATGCACAGGATCTCGTAAGCTTCGGTCTCAGGATGAGTGTCCTGAATGAACTGGAGAATTCGATGAGAGATCTTTTGCATCTCGATCAGTTCACGATATCAGGTGAGGCAGGTCATCTGTCTACGGATAACAAGGGCGGCAGCAGACAGTCTCAAGACGTCGTCTACAGCGTTGAGATGGGTAAGTATATCGGCGATAAGGTCATGGTCAATTACAAACAGGCTTTCAATGATGATGAATACCGCGTCGGTATGATGTATGAGTTCAATGATAGATACAGTCTGATAGCCGGTCGGGATACGGAGAAGGGCTTCATGACGGGTATACTTGCGAAGATAAGGTTCTAATATGGATATAGCAGCATATATCAAAGAATTGAATAATATCAGTATGCTCAGCGAAACTGAGGAAAAGCAGCTTTGGGAGCAGTGCTGTGCGGGCGATGAGTCTGCCCGCCAACGTATCATAGAAGCATATCAGCCTTTGGTGTTCAAGACGGCTTTACCGTACAGGAGCATGGATCAGGTGATGGATATCATCCAGGAAGGAACTGTCGGGCTGATAGAGGCCGTTGACAAGTACAATCCGTCCAAAGGGGTGGCATTTAGCCTGTATGCTGTGCACCGCATAAGAGGCCGTATGCTGGATTTCATCAGAAAGGAATGTGCGGGCACCGTATCGACTCTCAATTCGGAGGATGGTATCGAACCACAGGATACGGCTCCGGCTGTGCCTGAGCAGGCAGAGGAAAATTTTCTCGTTCAGACGGTGAAGTCTGCGATAGCCAGGCTCCCAATGAAGGAGAAAGCTGTGATAGAGGGCATATATCTAAGGAGCCGTGAGGTATCTGATGTGGCTGAGAGCCTGGATATCAGCGCGTCGCATGTGTACCGCCTGCAGAAAAGCGGCGTGAGGCGCGTGCGCGGGATGCTGTCCAGATTCATATATCAATGGAAGTAGTAGAAATACGCTAAAAAAGAGAGATATACCGAGAAAAATGTATATGATGCTGTTTTTTTGGTATATACGGCTTGCAGTTATCATGAGATATATCGGATATATATATAAGAGTTGAAGGGGTTTCGGCTCTGTGTTTTTACTGGCAAGGGGGGATCTTTATGCATGGTGGCAGACGTAATCTTAGAAAGCATATACGAGCTGCAAGGGACTGGCTGAGCCGTGCGGATGACTCACTTGGCAGGGAGAATGATGCGGCGGGTGAGCTTCATCTAATGCTGGCCCGTGCTGAGATGCAGCGCGCCAGCGAATCTACAAAACCGCGCACGTTCTTGCGGAGGGCTCTGCCGCTGTGTACGGCGGCAATCATAGCGGCGGTGGGTTTTTCCATATGGCACCACGCGTCAACGCAGCCGATGACAGAGCCTCCTTTAGAGGTGCAGCCTGTAGAGACCACAGAGGTGCACGCTGCAGTACCGCCACAGGAGCAGGCAGTGACGAAAGACGTGTCAAATGAAAAATACGTTCCTGTAGTGGCGAAAAAACAGGAAACAGTGTATAATAAGGAATCAGTGTTGGATGAGAAGGCACAGCAAGCTCAGCAGCCTGCTGAGACCAGACGTGACACGGCAAAGCCAGCTCCTCCTGACGAGGCGGTACAGAAGCTCATGCGTCAGGCGGGCAGGACACTTAAAGCACAGTAATCTTGAGTGAGTCATTCCGGCAGCGGCTGCCGGAGTGTTATACGTTAGAATCTAGGGAGGATTGTCAACTTGAGTACTAGGAGATACAGGGCATTCGTGGCAGCAGCGATCGTTGTTGGGGTTGCAACGGCTGCTGGCACAGCAGTGTATGCTGAGGGCGCGGTCATAGCACCAGCACTGCCTCAGGATATGACGATAACGTCGGGAACCGCATCTTCATCTGGGAGCAGTGCGGAAGCCAAGAAGGGGAAAGACGCTGGACAGACCTCTCAGACAGAGAGTAATGGAGAAAAGCCCACCGATAACACCACGGCACAGAGTGGTCAGACGGTCTTAGCACCGGCACTGCCGCAGGGCATGTCCATAAAGGGCGGCACGGCGTCACAGTCTGATATACTCACTGTAGACCCTAAGGCTCCTGATATAACAAACCCGAATGCGGAGGAAAAGCCCGCAGAGACAGCACAAAAGATGGAGGCTGCACCAGCTGCAACGGAAGCAGCACCAACTGCACCGTCGCCAGCTGCAACAGAAGCTGCACCAGCTGCAACGGCACCAGCACCGGCTGCAACGGAAGCGGCACCAGAGAGTGCACCATCATCAGGGACACCGTCTGCTGGGGCTCAGTTACCTGCACCGACTCTGCCGTCACCATCAATGCCAGGATCGTCATCGACAGATTTCGATTTCGGCACACCAAAGTCAGAGCGTGGCACCAGTGTGTCCGGCGTCGATGCCGACCCTAGAATGGTGGAATGGAATTCCAAACGCCCTGAGGAGCAGAAGATACATGAGCGTCTTCAGAAGATAGAGGGGAAGACAATCGTTGACGTCGTCTGTGAAGGTGCAAGCGAGTCTACGCTTGCTACCGCGAAAGCAGCACTGACAGAGCGTGCAGGGGACAAGTTCAGCGTGGATGTCATGGAGAACGACCGCTCTGCGATATATTCGACAGGCTATTTCTACGATCTCTATCCGAGCTTTGAAGAGGTGCCAGAAGGCGTTGTCGTGACCTTCCATCTGCTGGAGAATCCTATACTGAAGTCTGTTGATATCGCCGGCAATACAGTTGTGAAGACAGAGACACTCAGGTCGCTGCTCACGGTGAAGACTGGAGCAATCATGAACAGCGCCGAGCTGCAGCGCAATATCAGGGATATGCAGCAGGAATACCGCAAGGATGGCTATATACTTGCAAAAGTAAGTGACCTGCGTATGGATATGGATGGCTCCTTGCATATAAGGATCAATGAGGGAACTCTCGAGGGCTATAAGATAAAGGGCAACAAGAAGACGAAGGATTATGTTATCCTGCGTGAGATGAGGCAGAAAGTCGGAGAGCCGTTCAACGCGACGAAAGCGCGTCGAAGCATGCAGCGCGTGTATAACTTGGGATTCTTCGAAGATGTCAACATGAAGCTCAATCCTGGTATAGAGCCGAATGCCGTCGTGCTCGAGATAGATATCAAGGAAAAATCAACGGGTACATTCGGTGTAGGTGCAGGCTATAGCAGTGAAGATGGCATCATCGGTATGTTGAACCTCGGTGATACGAACTTCAGGGGCACTGGCGACGCCGTGAATATCATGTACGAGATGAGCGGCGACGATGATGATGCACATGGATATACATTCTCATATCGTCATCCGTATATGGATAAGCATGAGACGACGGGTACGTTCCGCATATATAACCGTACCTATCAGTATGATGACTACGATTCGGACGGCGACTTCATCGAGGAATACATGAGGAAGTACAAGGGCGGCGAGATAACGGTCGCAAGGCCTGTGAGTGAGTATTCGACGAATGTCATAACGCTCAGGAACCGCGATGACAAGTACGTCAAGTACGAGGAAGACGAGGGCGGCATAGACCGCAGCGGCGAAAACTACAGGTGGTGGCGTGAGAAGAACTTCGGCCTCACGAGAAGTGTCACGCTTGCACATATCACGGATAACCGCGATAATATATATTTCCCGACGATGGGCGGCCGTATAGAACTTTCGACTGAGATAGCGGGCTTCGGAGGAGATTTTGACTTCCAGAAGTACGTGATAGAGGATCAGCGCTATTTCAAGGTCGGTCATGCGCAGGTCATAGCTACGCGCGCACAGGCCGGCTATGGTCACGGCAGTATCTCTGAGTCCAACCAGTTCCGTATCGGTGGTCAGGACACGATCAGAGGCTATCGTGAGCAACAGTTCCGCGGCAATAAGATGCTGCTGGGAACCGTTGAGTACCGCTTCCCGATAACAGGAAAGGTGCAGGGCGCGCTCTTCACAGATTGGGGTAATGCGTGGGAGGATAAAGGCGCTCCAGACGAGGTGCATGGCAGCTTCGGCGCAGGTCTTTCATTGAATACGCCGCTCGGTCCTATCCGTATAGATTGGGGTCGTGGCTCGCAGGGTAGCCGTGTGCACTTCATGGTTGGTAATTCGTTCTGATCATATCAACTTTTCAAGGACTGCAGGAGAATACCCTGCGGTCCTTTTGTTCAACATATACGAATCCTTTGCTGGAGGTGAGGTTGCTTGAGGTTTTTAGAGAGATACGCTGCTATAGCTTTGATCATGGCCGTTCTCATGCTTGAGGTACATACGGTGCAGGCGGCATCCGAAGAACGGATAGAGAGCATTGATGTATCGGTAAGTGCAGGCAGCCTTCCACCTGCAGTTGGAAAGCGCATGGAGGACAGTATACGCGTGATCGCTTCGCAGCTGATGGATGGAAAGACCATCAAGGCTGCTGAGGAATCTAAGGAGCATGACGCATCTCTCATACATGAAGTGTTTGATAAGCTGCTCGTGGGATATACGGTCGAGGATGTAAAAGTCGTGCCGGGCAGGACGGCTTCGATACAGGTATCTCTCATACCGTGGGACTATATCATACAAAGGACTGTGGTATCGGTAGATGTCGAGGGAATGCCGGATGAGGTACGTACCATGGTGCTTCATGACGCGAAAGGGCTGGAAATGGTGTTCGATTCCGTCATGACGGGATTGCCAACGGCCGCTGCGGACTGGACCAATGGCGTATTGAAACATAATGTCGACAGCTTCATGAACGAGCATTTGCCAGAATTCAGGGCTGACTTTGAGGTAGAGCCGGATGAGATAACGAAGGTTCATGTGGTGCTTTATCCGAGACTTCCAGTAGTGAGGACGACGGATCTGTCGATGCGCTCCGATACCGTACCGAATCTCTTCCTTGTGAATCATAGGAAACTGATGGAGGAGAGGACTCATCTCTTCCTCGGGGTACCGTCTGCTTTCGTTGGGCGTCATAGGCAGGAGATAGAGAAAATGCTTGCAGAGACGCTTGACTCCAGGAGAGAGTTCATGGCAGCGGGAATACATACGAAGGCTTCTATCGAGCCCGGCGAGTATATGACGATCATGCTCAGGTCTGATACCGCGAAGTATCGCTGGAGGATAGAGGGCTATGCGGATGTTTCGCGTGACGGAAGCGGTGACCGCGATACGCGGGTTCGTATGTATGCGGGCGGAATGCTCAGCAGCAGGGATATGCTATATGCGAGGCTCGATTTCTATCCGCAAGCGGTCGATTGGAAATTTGCCGCAGGGTATGAGAGACGGCTCAGGAAATGGCTTTTTGCGGATTTCGTGTTCGATGCAGAGTATGGCAAGGCTGAGCTTGGCATGAGGGCGATACTTTCACCATTTTGGCAGCTTAGATATGAATACCGTTATGCAGATCATATGGGTGAGGGAGCATTACGCTACAAGCTGCATGATTTCTTGAGCCTGGAGTATGCTGCTGATCCTGATGGACGCTGGCTGCGTGTTATCGGTGATTTCTGATAAGGCTTGCGGCTCATGAAACGATGAACGCGTATGATCTGTCGGGAAAACTTTACGCTATATGGTGAATATAAAAATGTGACCATTGCAACATCTTAGAGGTTTTCTTCATGATATAATAAGGCAATACCTGTTTTGAAGGGGATGAAAATACTGGTTATGGAACTTTGCGGCGCGGATCTCATGGGATTGCCCTTGTTCAAGGATTTGTCTGAAAAGGAGATCGATCAATTCTTGCAGGCTACGGGTGTGCAGATAAAAACGTATGGAAAAAAAGAGCGCATCCTGAGGGCTTACGAGAAAAACAACTGTATCGGTGTCATCGTAGAGGGCGAGGCATTTGTCATAACAGAGGACAGGTTCGGCAATGAGTCGATCAGTCATCAACTGCAGCGTGGCTCGATGTTCGGCAGCACATCGGCCATTCTGCCAGTGACAAATATCAGCTCAATCGAGACGATTACGCCGACTACGGCTATCCTCGTGACCTATCATGATCTTATTACTGTGGGCCCGCGGTTAGGACGTATTCATGGCGTTGTCATGAAGAACCTCCTCGAGGCATTCTCGCGAAAGAATTTCCTTATGATGCAAAAAGTCGAGCTGCTCACACAGAAATCACTGCGCGAGCGGATTATCCTCTATCTCCTTCAGCAAGAAAAACAAGAGCGTGGAGAAAATGGGAAGATACCGGTGCCAGGACGCATACGTCTCGCAAAGATACTTGAGTGCAATCGCAGTGCACTGACGCGCGAGGTCAGATCCATGGAAGAGAAGGGAATCCTGATATGCGGAGAGGACTGGATGCAGCTCGTCAAGGATAAGTTGAATGACTGATTCGTTTCGGCGTAATCGGTCATCGAGGAGAAGTGTATGATCGAGATTACCTTTGAAGATGTATGCGCGGCCTATGGAGAGCATGTGATATTTTCCCATTTATCGAAAAGGGTCATCGGAGGCCACATAACGGCTGTCACGGGTGAGAATGGCAGCGGGAAATCGACACTCCTGCGTCTGGCAGGGCATTTACTTCATGCACAGGTGGGGCATGTCTTAGTGCGTGTCGATGGCAAGGAGATTCGTCAATCTGAGCTGCGCTCACATATCGCGATGGTGACACCAGAGATGAAGCTATACGATCAGCTGACGGCGCGTGAAAATATGGATTTCTTGCTTAGACTTCGTGGCGTCGCACTAACGGATGCGATGTATAAGGATTGTATCCGCCATGTCGGGCTTTCTGAGGAGGAACTAGAGGGTAAATATATAGGCACATTTTCGACGGGTATGCGGCAGCGCCTAAAGCTTGCCGTCCTATTCCTTTCGGGGGCGGATATATGGCTCCTTGATGAGCCCGGGGCGAACCTTGATGCGGCTGGACGTGGAATGCTCCTTCAGGCGTCGCGTCAGGCGGCCGATATGGGGCGTATCGTCCTCATTGCGACGAATGATAACGAAGAGGAGGCGGCAGCCGATGATACCATCCGCCTTTGAGGGAGCGCGCATTGTCATGTGCAAGGAGCTGCGCGTAAGCTTTAGGCAGCAGGCGGGCTGGTGCGCGATGCTCATGTTCGCACTCACGACGCTTGCCTGCGTGAGCCTGAGTCTCTCTGGCGGCATTTTAGAGCCTAAGCTGCAGGCAGCTCTCCTTTGGGTGATCTTGTTTTTCTCCTCTATGGCGGGTGCTGATCGCGGATTTGCCGATGAGGATATGGCGGGGACGCTTCCCACGCTTCGGCTCTATGGAGCTTCGCAAAGTGTGCTCTGGGGAAAAGTAGGATATACGTTCTGTCTGCTGCTAATACTTGCTGCTTTCTTAGTGCCGCTCTACCTGATTTTTCTCGATGTGATGATCTTAAGGCCGCTATGGCTGCTGGCAGCCATTATCGTTGGGATGGCAGGCCTCTCGATTGCAGGTACGCTTCTCGGTGCACTTGCCACGGGTGCGAGCGTGCGCGGCGGAATATTTACCGTACTCATGCTGCCAGTGATATTGCCGGTATTCCTTCCGGGCATCGCACTTACAGACATGGCATTTGGTGGTGAAGGTGGCTCAGGCTCATATCTTTTAGGAATGATACTTTACGACCTCATGCTAGGTGTGGCGGCATCATTGCTTTTCGATTATCTCTGGTATGATGATTGATTGTCTATGGGAATAAACTGAAAAGAGAGGGACATCTATGCCTGTGATTCATTACATTGCTTTTGCCCTGACAGCAGCCGTGATCTTCACGGTGGTCTTTGTCGTACCGCCAGCAGAGGGATTAGGAAACTACGTGCGGCTTGCCTTTTTTCATATCCCAGTGGCATGGGTGTCAGTGCTCGCATTCCTGATGAGTGCGTGGTGGGGGCAGAAGGTCCTGCGTCATCACGACATGCTGGCAGATGCGAAGTCTGCGGCTTCGGCAAGGCTCGGCTTTATCTTTACGGTGCTTGCGACAGTCAGCGGTGCAGTCTTTTCTAAGCTGACCTGGGGCAGCTACTGGAACTGGGATCCGCGACAGACGACGATTTTCGTGCTGCTTCTTATCTACGGTGCTTATCTTACGCTGCGTGCAGCGATACCTACGCAGCGGCGTGCAAGGGTCTCTGCCGTATATGCGCTGTTCTCGTTCTTGACGGTGCCTTTCCTCGTGTTCATCATTCCGAGACTTTATTTTTCACTGCACCCACAGCCCGTGATAAATGGTAGCGGTCATATCGAGATGGATCCTGTTTTTCTCTGGACACTGATTGCAGCACTCCTGGATATGACAATCATCTATTGGGGTCTGCTGTACCATATCGTATGTGGTCATAGACATAAAGATGGGAAGGATGGTGAAACCATATGAGCAAGAAAGGGAAATTGATGCTGCTTGTCCTTCTTGTCGTCGGATTTGTCGGCTATGCGGCATGGAGTTTTTCGGATTCTGTGACGCCATATGTGGGAGTCGACGAAGCAATGAAGTCGAATGGCAATGTGCAGGTCAAGGGGCTGCTCGATAAGTCCGCCGCGCCTTCGCATATGGAGGGAGAAGATTTCGTCTTTACATTAAAGGATCAGGATACAGGCTCGACATTGCCGGTCCGTTATCACGGCACGAAACCGGATCAGTTCGATGAGGCTTACCATATCGTAGCTATCGGGAAATATCGGGATGGAGAGTTCATAGCAAGCAAGCTCCTGATCAAATGCCCGTCCAAGTATGAAAAAGAAAAGGGGAAAGTCTGATGAATGGTGATATCATGCTGGCAATGGCAATGCTCTTATCGCTATCTGCCATGCTCGCATACGTTGCGGGATACGGTGGAAAGGCGACGTGGGGAAAACGCCTCACAGTGATTGCCACCATATTTATCGTCGCTGCCAGTGCCAATCTCTGGATGATGATTTTCCAGAATCGCTTCGACATTGCTTATGTGGCGAATTACTCTTCGGCAGAGCTCTCGCCGATGTACAAGGTCTCGGCATTTTGGGCTGGTCAGCAGGGGTCGTTCCTCCTCTGGCTGCTCATCCACGCGGTGGCAGGGCTTTTCCTTTGCTATCGAAGTCGCATGAAAAATGCGGGTATGATCGTGTATCTGCTCCTGCAGTCGGTGCTCTGTGTGCTCGTCATCGCAAAGAGTCCGTTTGAACCGGCAGCGCAGACTATGATGAATGGTCATGGTCTTAATCCATTGCTTGAGGATCCATGGATGGCCATCCATCCACCGGTACTGTTTGTAGGGTATGCGCTCATGGCCGTGCCATTTGCATATTCGGCCTATGCACTCATATCTGGGGACAAGGGAACTGAGTGGCTGGAATCTACACGCAAATGGGCACTCGCAGCATGGGCGTTCCTCGGAGCAGGTATCTTCATCGGTGGCTACTGGGCATATAAAGTGCTAGGTTGGGGTGGCTTCTGGGGCTGGGATCCGGTCGAGAACTCCTCGCTTGTCCCATGGCTTTTATCGGCGGTTTTTATCCATCTCCTTGCCGTGTCGCGCGTGCGCAAGCCGACGTTATCGGTCATGCATCTCTCCATCATATTCGTTTATGCCTCTGTGCTTTATGGTACATTCCTCACGCGCAGCGGCATCCTTGGAGATTTCTCGGTGCACTCATTCAGCGGATCGAGTATAGGTCTCACGATTGCCGTCGCCAATGGCCTCGTGCTTATTGCAGGACTCTTGCTGCTTATGTTCCGCGTGAATACTCTGCCTCAGGGAAAAATGTATACGGGATATAACAGCCGTGAGTTTCTCGTGCTGCTTGGTATGCTCTTGACGGTGTTCATCGCGGTGATCATTTTCCTCGGGATGTCCATGCCGATGCTTACGCAGCTGTTCGGTCGTCCGGCTTCCGTCGATACGTCATTCTATGTGCGCACGACGATGCCGCTAGCTATCGTGCTCATGCTAGTGCTGACCTGTGCATGTATTCATCGCTATGGCGATGGCAACCTCTTGCCGAAGACGAAAGTGACTTTTGTGGCATTCGTGATTGGCGCCGCCTGGGCTTTTGCGATCGGTGCGCATCAGATCATGCCGATTGCCCTTGCGGGTGCATCGGGTATGGCCGCCTATGCTTCGGTATATGCATGGCGTCATCATGCTCTGCGCCTTGGTGGTATGGTAGCTCATGTCGGCCTTGGTCTCGCCATGATCGCGATGGTTCTGGCAGGCAGTGGCAGCCGTGAAATACAGCAGGAGATCGTGCCAGGGAATACGGTCGATGTGCTCGGCCATACGATTGCCTATCAGGGACAGGAATTCGCAGAGGATGGACGCTCGAAATACTACGTTTATACGGTAGATGGCAGCGAGGTGAAGGCACTCACGAAGCTTCATGCTAGTGGAGAAGATGCGGCGCGTGAACCAGCCATTGCGCGATTGGTGACGGGCGATGTCTACATTGCTCCGGTTCCACCTAAAGAGGAGGGACGTGAAGAGATGATCCTGAAGCGTGGCCACATGCAGATGGATGAAGACTACGCTTACCGCTACGATGATGTACGTATCGAGCCGCATGGCGGCGGATCGATGCTGGTGACAGCTGAAATTGCCATCACGGATGGCGATACGGTCGAGCATGTAGAGCCGACCATTATCGCAACGATGGATGGCGGCAACTCTCACCCGATTGAGATATATGGCGGTGCTAAGCGCATACGCCTTACAGGAATATCAAGCGATAATATGCAGGCACGCATAGAAGTCCTGCCATCCGTTCAGGAAATGGCGACGGAGCCGGTTACAGCAAAGATCAGTACGAAACCATTCATATGGCTGCTGTGGCTTAGTGCATGCTTGGTCGTCATCGGTATGGCTTTCGGCATCAGAAAAAGCTGAGCATATTTTATAGGTGATAGTAGGAGCTTTCATAGTCCGCTTGCTTTTTAAGGAGCAGGCGGATTTTTTTTGTTGAAAAATTTTTTATAGTTGCTTCAGCAACATCATGAAAAATTAATGAATGCTATAATAAGATAAATCGAGATAATACATCATTGAGACTATGGGGGAAAGGCATGATATCCTTGAGAGGAGGGAAGCAGGAATGGAATGGAAATCCTTGATTCATAAGCACACGCTGGCTTGTCTGGCTGGTGGATTCGTCATCGGCTTGGCAGTTTGTGGCGTAGGATCGGCGGCCATGTCATTCTCCGGTTCTGCAACATTCTGTGGTAATGCATGCCATGCGATGCAGAGTGAAGGCTGGACGTTTGCCGAGTCCTCACATCGAAATCAGGAGTGTGTGGAATGCCACCTGCCCCATGACAATATGGCTATTTACCTTATTGAGAAGGGGCGGACTGGTATGGTGGATACCTACCATGAGGTTCTGCGTGATTATCCGGCACACATCAAGCTGTCCGCTGAGGGCAAGAAGACAGTTAATGCCAACTGCCTCCGCTGCCATAAGGCCACCGTGGGGAAGGTACATGCTGACATCGGAGTGGACATGGACAGCGGCGGTGACTGCATGAAATGCCACAGCAGTGTCGCTCATGGCGCGAATCACATAGAGAGGGGGATAAAAGTTGAGTAAGCTGCAGAAAATCATAGCGGGAATCTGCGCAGTGTGCGTTGTGTTCTTTGGCTTCGTGGTGCTCCGCATTGCAGCCGCACCGAATGACAGCAGCGTGAAGCTGGCCAAGATCCCGGAAGATAAGAAACTTACAACTGAAGCATATAAGGATGCGTATCCGCTAGAGTACGAGTCCTACATGAAGAATAATATGGGTGGCGCGTCGCCTACTGGTTATGGTGGCAGCGATCCGGGTGTCTCGTACCTCGAGATGCAACCGGAAATGCTTGAGAACTTCAAGGGATACAAGTTCTCTATCCAGTATGACGTTGCACGCGGCCATACGCACGCCGGCGAGGATTTCCTTGCGACGAAGCGCCTGCCAGGGCAGAAGGGCTCATGCATTACATGTAAAGGCTCGTACATGTACGACGTCTACTTCAAGCAGAGCGGCTGGGATTATGCTTCTAAGCCGATCGATGAGGTTAAAGCACCGATTGGGGAAGACGAGTGGTTCGGATGCTCATCATGTCATGATCCTGATACGATGGAACTGCGTGTCTATCAGCAGGGATTTGTTGAAGCCATGGCTCGCCGTGGCATAGACGTGAACAATGCTTCGCATAACGATAAGCGTGCTTATGTATGTGCTCAGTGCCATAACGAGTACTATTTCATGTCAGAAGACGGACGGGTCAACCACCCATGGGACAATGGACTTGAGCCTGAGGATGAGTTCCGCTTCTATCAGTCCGGTCAGGCTGGCGGATTCCAGCAGGATTGGATTCATCCGGATTCCAAGACGAAGATGCTCAAGGCACAGCATCCAGATTTCGAGATATGGGCTACGAGCGTACATGCCGATAATGGTGTGACCTGCGTTGACTGCCATATGCCATATATGCGTAAGGATGGTCAGAAATACACGTCGCATTGGATGACGAGCCCGCTCAAGACCATTCAGGAGTCATGCCTGAAGTGCCATGATGAAAGCCCGGAGACTTTGACTGCACGTGTAAAGACGATTCACGATAATAACTATAAGCTTCAGCGCCGTGCCGGTCAGGCAGTCGCAAAGGCTCATCTCGCTATCAAGGCTGCGATGGATGCAGGTGTTCCGGACGAACAGCTTATGGGTGCTCGCCTGAAGCTTCGTGAAGCATCGTTCTACTGGGATTGGATCGCTGCCGAGAATGGTAATGGCTTCCATAACCCAGATAAATGTATGCGCGTCAGTGGTGAAGCAATCGATCTCGCACATCAGGTCATTGAGGAAGCCAATGCGCTCCATTGACTATAACAGTGGAGTGATACGAGGTACAAGATGATAGATAGGTGAATCCTTCAATCTATGCTGGTATGTAAAAAGGGGACTGTCTGGCTGGGCAGTTTCCCTTTTTTGCGTTCAATATGGGTTGCTAAGACTTAAGGTCCATCGCGTAATATTCTATAGCGACAGATAGCTTATTTTTATCTGTTCTGATGTAAGAAATCTTGTCGGAATTTAATCAGTCCTTTTTTTCATTACTACTTGAATTACTGACGCGCCTTTGATATAATAAGTGATGTTTTAGAACAGGAAGGCTGGGTATAGCCAGCCAGAATGACTGACCCGAAAGGGCAAAGGAGTTAGAGACAGAATGGTAAAATTGCAGAAGAAGACGGTAAAGATTGCAAGCGTCCTCATCGCACTTGTATTTATCGGCAGCGTAGTTGCACTGGGTGTATCTGAGTATGCTTCGTCAGGCACTGCATTCGCTGCATCCTCCAACGTTGGAGTTATTGATTATCGTCAGGTCATGAGCCAGCATCCAGATCTTGCAAATGCGAATACACAGATGCAGACTGAAGTAGAGAATGCCAAGAAGGATTTCGATGAGAAGTCCAAGAACATGAGTGAACAGGAGAAGGCATCCTACTATCAGCAGACACAGCAGCGTCTGCAGCAGAAGCAGCAGGAGCTTATAGAGCCGATCCAGAAGAATATCGAAGATACCGTCAAGAAGGTCGCTGAGCAGAAGGGCCTTTCGGTTGTTATCGATAAGAATGCAGTCGTGTACGGCGGTCAGGACATCACACAGGACGTCGTAAACAAGGTTGCAAAGAAGTAATAAATATCTAAAAGAGACTTCAGTACCGAGCCAGTAACTGTGCTCGGTACTTTTCTGAAAGGGGACGTATCCATGCCGGAAGAGCCGGATGAGAAAACGGTTGAGCATGAAGAGAGTGCCTACGAGTGGCTTAAGCGTCATAAACTGCTTTGTTTCGCGTGCGTTGCCGCTGGGATTGCGATAGCGGGTCTTGGCGCGTGGATCATGAAGAGTGCCATGCCGAAGCCACTTCCAGCAGCGAGTACGGATACGGCTCCGGATGTTGGTATCGTGGATCTGAGTCAGGCATTTCAGGCTCATGACGCATATGCTGAGTTCATGCAGCTGCAGCAGGACAGGGATGAACTGCTGTCTGAGCTTGCGTCGTATGATGGACAGCTGACCGTCATGGCGCCACAGCTGGTGCCGGATGCATTCCAGCAGGTTGCAGACAAGAAGGCCCAGCATTTGGACATCAAGTCGCATAATGAATATCTGGATTTCCGCAAGAAGAAGGCTGATGAGTGGCAGGATGCTCATGGTGCACAGTTCGATGCTAGAAGTAAGGAACTCGATGACGCATATCTGAACCGCATAATCAATTTGCGGCTGAAGATAGATAACAGGGAGAGCATGCGCCTTACTGACAGTGATGTGAGCAAGCTGGAAGCTGAGCTCAAAGAGGTTCAAAGCGAGCGCGGGATGAAGCAGCGTGAGCTGCACGAGGAGTATCGCTCCGAGCTCATGGCGTATATGTCATCGCTGGATCAGCAGCATTCTGCGGAAATGCGCAGGATACAGCAACAGCATGCGGAGCAGGCGAATGCAGAGATGGCGGCAAAGATGCAGGAGGCCCAGCAACGCGATGCAGAGGCGATGGCGGCAGCTGCTGCCGATCAGACCAGCAGCCAGCTGGAAGCTCTTGAAAAAGCGCTTGAGGCTAAGGACGAGGAAATTGCGACAATGGAGGAACAGATGCTCGATGATATAGCGGGCAGAGCTTCTAAGCTCGCAATCATCCATCACCTGACGATGATATATGCAAGCTTTGGTGCTGACATACATACCATTAGCCCAGACGGCAATATGTTCGATCTGGGTCCAATGGAGCAAGTGCCGATTTTTGGGACGGAGAAAGGGACGATTGATCTGACAGAAGAACTCCTTTCTGAGATGTCCGATTGATTCATTTTTATAGATAGTTCTTGGAGGGACCAGGATGAGATTTGGCAAGAAGTCTGCGTTAGTCGCGGCTTTGGGTGCAATGCTTGTGCTTTCAGCAGGATGTGGTAAGGCAAGTATAGGCTATGTAGATGGCAGTAAGGTAATGGAGGCTCCGCAGATCAAGCAGCTCGTCGAGGAGGGCAACGCGAAGCTTGCAGAGGCAGAGCAGAAGGCGGAGGCAGAGCTCCAGAAGGATCAGGCTTCCATGTCGGCTGAGGAGTTCCAGAAGGCACAGCAGCAGCAACAGCAGAAAATGGTCGGCATACAGCAGCAGTATGCGACGCAGCTGAAGCAGAAGGTTGATGCAGCCGTGCAGACTGCCGTGAAGGATAAGAAGCTCGATGTAGTTGTCGATAACGAGGCTAATTCCAAGATTGTCATAACCGGCGGTATCGATGTTACGGATGATGTTGTAAAGAATCTGCAGTGAGGTGACTGTAATGAAGAAGACTTTGGCTGAAATCGCAGAACTGACATGCGGCAGGCTGGCTGGAGACGGTGATATCTGTGTCACGGGCGTCAGCAGCCTGGATGATGCATCGTCTTCTGAAATCACCTTTGCGGATGAAAAGCATCTTGATGAGGCGAGGTCCACACATGCCGCTGCATATATACTGCCGGAGGGGGCTGGGGATTTTCCTGCACCAGCGGTATATGTGGAGGATGTGAGAGCGGCGTTTGCACGTCTATTGGAGGCTTTTACCCCAAAACTCGTGTTGCCGGAGGGAGTAAGTCCAGAGGCGCATGTAGGCAAGGATGTGAAGCTCGGGCACGGCGTTCGCATATTGCCGTTTGCCGTGGTCGATGACCATGCGCAGATCGGCGATCATACCATCATATACCCGCATGTGTATATTGGACAGTATGCGTCAGTAGGTGCAGATACGCTTATATATAGTCATGTGACGATACGCGAGCATTGCGTCGTTGGAGATAGGTGCATCATCCAGCCGTCTGCGGTCATCGGGTCAGATGGGTTCGGATTCACCACGAAGGATGGCGTGCATACGAAGGTCCCACAGGTGGGGAATGCCGTCATCGAGGATGACTGTGAGATCGGTGCGAATGACTGCATAGATCGTGCCACTACAGGATCCACCGTGATCGGGCATGGCACGAAGATTGACAACCTCGTGCATATAGGGCATAATTGCAAGATCGGCGAAGGCTGCCTTATAGTCGCCCAGACAGGCATATCCGGCTCTACACAGGTCGGACATCATGTGACGTTTGGTGGTCAGACGGGTACCGTTGGGCATATCAAGATCGGTGCGAACTCTCTTTATGCAGCACGTACAGGTATCATCGGGAATATGCCGGAGGGTGTGTTCTGCGCTGGCTTCCCGGCACAGCCTCATAAAGAATGGCTGAAGATGCAGGCTATGATGAAGCGCCTTCCAGAGCTTCGTAAGGAGATAAAGGAACTTCGTAAGCAGCTTGCCGATAAGCAGAAATAACAACCCATGATTCATAGGAGCCTGTAAGGCTCCTTTTTAGTAAGGGGGCATAGAAGGATGGGATACTATCTGATCAAGCTGATCAGCCGCATTGCCTGTATGCTTCCAGCCAGTGTATGTGATTGGCTCGGAAAGCGCTTGACAGATATTTTGTGGCCGTTTGTGCCGACAAAGCGTAAGCGTATGGCTGAGGGGAATGTGAAGCTATGCCTTGGTGTCGATGATGATGAGGCACGCAGAATCGTCGAGGCGAGCGCCAAGAGATTCGGCCCCATGCTGTTCGAGGTGCTTCGTTTCCCGGTGATAAACAAGCATATGGATGACTATGTTGAGGTTGTCGGTAAGGAATATATGAAAAAAGGCCTTGAACTGGGGCGCGGTGCTGTTATCGCGACATCGCATAGCGGCAACTGGGAACTGATGGGCGGCGCACTCTCACATGCTGGATTCCCCATCGTGGGCGTCGCGATGAAGCAGAAGAATGCAGCAATGGATCGCTTCATAAACGAGTACCGCAGGCTCATAGGCATGCACATCACATATAAGAACGATGTGCGTGAGATGCTCAGGATGATGAAAGACGGCTGGGTCATCGGCCTTTTGATGGATCAGGATACAAATACGCATGATGGCATCATACTTGATTTCTTTGGAAGGAAAACGAACTGCGTCCCAGGCCCGGCATCAATGGCGCGTTTCCGGGATGTGCCTATATTCCCCGTTCATGTGACGAGGCTGCCGAATGGCAAGCACCGCGTAATCATAAATCCGGCTATCTTTGTCGAGAAGACGGCCGACAAGAGGGCGGACATAGCCGAGACGATGCAGAAACTGAACGATATCCTCGAAAAGCATGTAAGGGAGCATCCAGAGGAGTGGTTCTGGCTGCACGACCGCTGGAAGTCCATGAGAGAGGAATAGAGCTTGATAAAATATTCGTTCTCATGTAAAATGAAAATATATTTTGCCGTATATTTACACTTATAGATTTATAGCAGGGAGGGATGACTGTTGCTGCAGACGACATTGAGAGAGGTCGTTTCGTATGAAGGCGTCGGCCTGCATTCGGGCAAGATGGTACATATGAGACTGCTGCCTGCAGGAGCGGATACAGGGATCGTCTTTGAAAGGACTGACCTCGACGAAAGGCCTAGGGTGCGTGCGACAGCAGCTAATGTCACGTCGACTCTGCGCGCGACTACTATAGAGGATAATGGTATAAAGATGTTCACGATTGAGCATCTTATGAGTGCAATACATATGTCAGGGCTGGATAACTGCTTGATTGAGATGGATGCAGAGGAACCTCCAGTAGCCGATGGCTCAGCAAAGGTGTTCTGGGAACTGCTCCAAAAGGCGGGCTTGAAGGAACTTGAGGCAGAGCGGCGCGTGATTGAGATAGATAGGACGTATCGGATAGATGATGACGGAAGATTCGTGATGGTCGTACCATATGATGGCATCAGGGTGAGCTTCCTATCGATCAATGAACATCCGCTTATAGGCTATCAATACGAGGACTTTGAGCTCGATGCAGATACTTATGGCAAAGAGATTGCTCCTGCAAGGACGATAGCATATGAGGGCGAGATCGATGCACTACGTAAGGCAGGTCTCGGACTCGGCGGAACGCTTGAGAATGTCATCGTATATAATGATGCTGGCTGGCTGAACGAATTGCGCTATTCGGATGAGCTTGTGCGCCATAAGATACTCGATCTACTTGGCGACTTACGGCTCGCAGGCCCCATTAGGGGCCATGTCATAGCAGTCAAGTCCGGGCATGCGCTCAATACGAGGCTGGCGAAGGAAATACTCGAAGCCTTTCCACTATGACTATGACAGTAAAAAATAGTGCAGTTTTAACGATGAAATGATATAATTATAGTTATGAACCTATGAGAGGATGGTATAATATGGTGCTGGATATCAACGAGATACAGAAGATACTGCCGCACAGACCACCTATGCTGTTGGTGGATCGCATACTTGAGCTGGATCCGTTCAAGTCTGCTACAGGCTTGAAGAATGTAACAATGATGGAGAATTTCTTTCGGGGGCATTTCCCGGGTAAGCCGATCATGCCGGGTGTGCTGATACTTGAAGCCATGGCGCAGGTCGGTGGCGTTGCTATGCTTTATCCTGAGGAGAACCGTGGGAAGATCGCACTGTTCGGCGGGATGGATAACGTGAAGTTCAAGCGTCCTGTCGTGCCTGGAGACCAGCTCATCACGAAGGCAGAGCTGATGAAGGTACATGGCGACTTCGGCAAGCTCCATACGGATGGATTTGTTGATGGCAAGCTCGTAGCGAAGGCAGACTTTACATTTGCACTGCAGCGCCCTGAAAAAATGAGCTAATGATTTGCATTACCAAGTAAATAGGAGCAGGATACTGCTCAGTCCCCAAAATGGCAAAATACGCCTGTAAATCGACTGCACAGATTTGTGCATATGGAGGGATTATATCATAAAAGTCCAGGGAATCTGTACGGAATATTGTACAGAGCCGGAATAGATAGGGGATGCAGATTATGAACGCGGACAACAAAGTTGTTGCTTTTATACATGACACGGCTGTCATCGATCCCGGTGCACGTATCGGTAAGAACGTCAAGATCGGTCCATATGCTGTTATAGGTCCTCATGTTGAGATCGGTGAGGGAACCGTTGTGGGTCCACATGCCTGCATTACGGGATATACGAGCATAGGGAAGGATTGCCATATATTCCAGTTCGCATCGGTTGGTGATGTACCGCAGGATTTGAAGTATAAAGGTGAGAAGAGCTATACATTTATTGGTGACCGTACATCGGTCAGGGAATTCGTTACGATACATGCGGCTACGGGTGAAGGCGAGGAGACGCGCATAGGCAATGACTGCTTGCTCATGGCATATGTGCATGTGGCGCATAATTGCGTTGTCGGGAATAACGTCATCATGTCGAACGCTGCGATGATCGCAGGACATGCGATCGTTGAGGATCGTGCTGTGCTTGGCGGGAAGTGTGGTGTGCACCAGTTCGTGAAGATCGGTAGGAATGCTATGATCGGCGGAGCATCTAAGGTGACGCAGGATGTCGTGCCATACACGATCGTGGATGGTAATCCGTGTAAGGTAGCCGGGCTCAACAGCGTCGGTATCTCACGTGCGGGAATACCGCTTGAGTCCAGACGCAAGATCAAGCAGGCGTACAAGATACTGTACCGCTCGGGTCTCAGTCTTGCACAGGCGATAGCTATGATAGAACAGGAAGTGGATTCCTGTGAGGAAGTGGAGCATCTGCTCCGTTTTTTGAGGAATGCGGAGCGCGGCATATGCCGTGAACGCCGTGGAAGTGACTGATTTCAGGAGGCTCGTGAATGGAGAAGGTTGGACTGCTTGCCGGTGTCGGAAGGCTTCCGGTCGAGTGCGCTAAGGCTGCAAAGGATATGGGCTATGAGGTTTGTGCTGTTGCTCTTTTGCCAGATACAGATCCTGAGCTTAAAGAAATAGTCTCGGAATACACAGAAATCAATGTCGCGAGGCTTGGCGAGATCATCGCCTGGCTGAAGGCTAATGGCATTCGCCGTGTCACCATGATAGGAAAGGTCACCAAAGAACTGCTGTTCAGTGGCCAGCATGCAGAGCCTGATGCGACGATGATGCAGCTTTTGGCAACATTGCCTGACCGCAAGGATGATACGATAATGCTTCATTTTGTTGCGGCTCTCGCACATGCGGGTATGCAGGCGCTCGACCAGACGGCGCTCATCAGACGACTAATGCCGCAGCATGGTGTGCTGACGGCGCGTAAGCCGACCGAGAAGGAGCAAAATGATCTTAATCTCGCATATCGTATGGCGAGAGAGGATGGCAGGCTGGATGTTGGTCAGACGGCTGTCGTGAAGGATATGGCCGTGATGGCTCTCGAAGCAATTGAAGGAACGGATGAATGCATAAAGCGAGGCGGCAAGCTCGCACGTGGCGGGGCTGTCGTTGCCAAGGTCGCCAAGCCCAATCAGGACATGAGGTTCGATGTGCCGACCGTTGGTATGCAGACGATTCGTTCTATGATAGAAAGCGGCGCGACTGCACTCGCTATAGAGGCGGGAAAGACACTCCTTGTCGAGAAGGATAAGGTTGTAGCGCTGGCTGATGAGAATGATATAGCGATAGTGGTTATGTAAGGGTCTGCTGGCTGTGTTGGCCAGTATATCCGTATGAGTCAGCGGATGCGGCTAGGGCATAAGGCCGCATCCGCAATTTTTTACATAAGGGCTGATAGACTGTGAAGATCATGCTTTCCGCTGGTGAGGCATCGGGAGACCTGCATGGCGCGAGTATAGCTGAGGCACTTTGCACCATGGATCCCGAGGTACAGCTTTTTGGCTTTGGCGGCCCGGAAATGGAAAGGGCCGGCGTACGCCTGGTAGAGAACTATCAGGATTACAGTGTGATGGGCTTTTGGGAAGTCCTGAAGAATCTCAGTAAGATCAGGCATCTTTTGGATAGGCTGACTGACGAAATGGCGAAGGAGAAGCCTGACCTCCTGGTGCTGATCGACTATCCGGATTTCAATTGGCGGCTGGCAAAGCGTGCAAAGAAGCTTGAGATACCGGTTTTTTCGTATATTCCTCCATCTGCATGGGCATGGCGCAAAGGACGTGCGAAGTCATGCGCGAAGCTTGCAGAAGAATTTGTTGCCGTTTATCCGTTTGAAACGGAGGTATACCGCAAAGCAGGAGCGAATATATCATTTGTCGGAAACCCGCTCGTCGATACGGTTCATGCAGACCTTACGCATCTGGAGGCAGAGCAGTTCTTCGGCGTAAAGCGCTCAGAGCATCCAGTGCTCCTGATGCCTGGCAGTCGTCGTCAGGAGGTAGAAATCATCTATCCCATAATGCTACGGGCTGCTAAGCTCCTAAGGCGCAATGAGCCGTCTACACGATTCTTTACCCCAGCAGCTCCGGGAGTACCAGTTAAGTGGCTGCGTGAGCAGGCTGAGCGTGCGGGCGTCGATGTCAGCGTGGTGACTGAGCATAGGTATGATCTAATGGGATTGGCGGATTTTGCGATTGCCGTATCTGGCACGGTCGTGATGGAGGCAGCATTGATGAATCTGCCATGCGTCGTTCTTTACCGCATGTCACCCATTACGTATGCCATCGGGAAGTTATTCGTGCATGTAGATCATTTCAGCCTTCCGAATATCCTACTCGATAAGAGGCTGCAGCCAGAGCTGCTGCAGGATGAAGTGAATCCTGAGCGTATAGCAAGGGAAGGCGCGAAGCTCTACCGTGGTATGAAGGATGCATTGCGCGTAAAGGTCGGGCTGAAGCATGCATCACAGCTTCTCGGACCACCAGGCGCCGCTGAGCGTGTCGCAGATCGTATATGGATGGCGGCGAAGCGCAGCAGCGACCGAAAACGGAATATTGGAGATATGAAATGAAAAATTACTGGCGGCTTCTCCTATACATAAAACCATATATAAGACGGCTGATGCTCGCGGTTATATGTATCATCATGGCTGCGGCAGCGAATCTCTATGTACCATGGATCATCAAGGATATGATCGATAAGGTGCTCGCAGACAGGGACCTTATGATGCTCAATCTCATTGCGGTTGGAATCATTGTCGTGTTCTTTTTTCGCGGGATATTCTATTATGGGCAGAGCTATCTCGTGTCATACGTGGGCGAGCGCGTGATCATAGACCTCAGGGATGTGATATTCCGCAAGTTCCAGAGGCTTCCAATGGCTTACTATGACAAGCATCAGACCGGCGAGATCATGAGCTATATCACGAACGATGTCGGTGCGGTGCAGAATGCGTTGGTTGGGCAGCTGATAGATGCATTTACCGAGGGTTCTATACTCATCGGCTCTATTGTCATGATGTTCATACTGGATTGGAAGCTTACGTTTGTGACACTCATAACCGTCCCCCTTGTCGGGCAGGCGATGAAGATATTCGGGCGCAAGCTCAAGAGCTCGAGTCGCGAGGTGCAGGAGCAGCTCGCGAACATCACGGCGCTCATGCAGGAGAGCATATCGGCTGAGCGTATAGTGAAATCATTCGTGCGCGAGGATTATGAGGGCGTAAGGTTCCATAAGCAGAATGAGCGTAACTTCGATGCTAAGATGAAGAACGTCAGGCAGTCGAGCTTGCTCACGCCGACCGTTGAGTTCCTCGCAGCTATCACGGTCACGTTTATCTTATGGATAGGCGGATATGAGGTCGTGACCGGCGCTCTGACTGCCGGCTCATTGATCGCTTTCCTCACGTATTCAGTAAACCTCGCGAATCCGGTAAAGAGACTCAGCCGCATATATGGCAATCTTCAGCAAGCTATGGCGGCTATAGACCGCGTGTTTGGCATACTCGATCTTCCAGAGCCGATAAAGGATAAGGATGACGCTGTAGAGCTTCCTAAGATAAAGGGACATGTCATCGTCAAGGATGTGGATTTCTCGTATAAAAAGGGCGTACCGGCACTCCAGGATGTGAATCTCGAAGCCATGCCAGGGCAGATGATAGCATTTGTGGGACCGTCGGGAGCCGGAAAGTCGACCATAGCGAATCTCTTGCCGCGCTTCTACGATATAGATTCCGGTTCTATACAGATTGACGGATATGATATCCGCGATGTCACCTTGGGGTCTCTTCGCGGTCAGATAGGTATCGTGCCTCAGGAGACGGTGCTATTCAGCACCACGGTGCGCGAGAATATCCGCTATGGGAGGCTGGATGCAACCGATGAAGAGGTTGAGGCTGCTTCGCATGCGGCGAATGCAGATGAATTCATAATGCAGCTTCCGGATGGATATGATACAATGATAGGTGAGAGAGGCCTGAACCTTTCGGGCGGGCAGCGCCAGCGCATGGCCATTGCACGTGCTATATTGAAGAATCCGCAGATACTGATACTTGATGAGGCAACCTCTGCGCTAGATACGGAGAGCGAAAAGATTGTCCAAGCAGCGCTTGACAAGCTGATGGTCGGACGCACGTCATTTGTGATAGCGCATAGGCTGTCCACTATCTTCAATGCGGATCAGATATTTGTTATTGACCATGGCAAGATAAGGGAACATGGCACACATGAAGAACTATTGCGTTTGGGCGGGCTATACAGTACGCTTTACAATATTCAGTTCAAGAAGCAGGCACAGTGAGAGTGCTGAGAGAGAGGTTTGATTATGCAGCTGGTCTACAATCTGGCGGCTATACTCATAGTGATACTGATACTTCCGGTATTTGCGATGAGGTCGGTGCGCGAGCGTGGCTTCGTTGAAAGGCTTCGTCAGAGCCTTTTGGGATTCTATCCGAAGCATGCACTGGATAAGGTCGCAAAAAAGAATTGTATATGGGTGCATGCGGCATCGGTCGGTGAGATCGTTGCGGCCAGCCCTCTTATCAAGGAGTTTCATAAAGAATTCCCGCGCAGCCCGATACTCGTATCTGTCGTGACATCGAGTGGCTACGAGATGGCGAATCGCATCATAAAGGATGCTGACAGCATAATATATTTCCCTATAGACCTGCCGTGGCTTTCAGCGCGCATACTTTATCGTATCAGACCACGCGTGTTCTTGCCGGTGGAGACTGAGCTGTGGCCGAACTTCCTGAAGACAGCGAAGTCACTTCATATACCGGTCATGATGGTGAATGGACGTATAAGCGACCGTAGTGTCAGACAATACAAATTCTTGTTCAGCATACTGGACGATATGATCGGTACGGTGACGAAGTTCGCGATGCAGTCGCCGATAGATGCTGAGTACATCATCCGCCTAGGCGCAAATCCTGATCTCGTAACGGTAACGGGAAATACGAAGTTCGATCAGACGTATACGGATGTCAGCCCGGATGAGAAAAAGCAGATTATTGATGAGATGGGACTTGCCGATAATGAGGGCATATTCCTTGCAGGCAGCACGCACAGGCATGAAGAAGAGCCCGTGCTCGATGCGTTTCGCGAAGTGAGGAAAGATTTCCCTAAGGCACGGCTAGTGATTGCACCACGCGAGATATTGCGTACATCAGAAGTCGTGCATATATGCAAGAAGTATGGCTTCAATGTCGCGACGCGCACCGAGCTGCAGAAGCATCCCTCAACTGATCATGATATTGTGATCCTCGATACGATCGGTGAGCTCGGCAAGGTGTACAGTATCGGTGATGTCATATATGTAGGCGGCAGTCTCGTACGGCATGGCGGTCATAACATACTTGAGCCGGCAGCGCATGGCAAGGCTATCATAGTCGGACACCATATGTTCAACTTCAAGGATACGCATGCGCTATTCTCTAAACGCAATGCGTGCATCACGGTAAATAACGGCAGCGAGCTCGTGCGTGAGGTATCGCGTCTTTTCCATCATCCTGAGGAAAGGCAGCGCATGGAGGATGAGACACTCACAATCGTGAAGGAGAATAAAGGTGCTTCCCGCAAGTCCGCTGTGCTCCTTCATAAAATGCTTGATGAATATGAGCAGAAAGAGCGTGCCGGAAAGGTGCATGCACTTGAAAAGGTGGAGAACCTGCAGACATACTTCGTGCATATCGTGCATGATAAGGAGGTGCATGGATTCTTCCTGCATATACTCGTAGCGATACTTTATATATTCTCATTGATATATGGCGCATTAGTCAATCTGAAGCTAGCTGGCTATAAGCTTGGTATCTCAAAGAAGAAGAAGCTCCCGTGCTATGTCATCAGCCTCGGCAACATCACGGTGGGCGGTACAGGGAAGACGCCAACGGCACAGCGTCTTGCGCGCGCAATACGCGACATGGGCTACAAGGTTGTCATACTGAACCGCGGCTACCGCGCAAAGTGGCATGGAAGCGTCGGAGTGGTATCTGATGGAAAGAACCTGCGCATGGGACCGGCGGAGGCTGGCGACGAGGCATATATGCTTGCCAAGCATCTTCCAGAAGTGCCTGTGCTTATAGGTGCAGAACGTGCTGAGACAGGCAAGTATGCGATAGAGCATTTTGGTGCAGAGGTAGCTATCCTGGATGATGGATATCAGCACTGGCAGCTTGAACGCGATATGGACATACTGTTGGTCGATGCCGTCAATGTGTTTGGAAACGGGCATATATTGCCGAGGGGAACACTTCGTGAGCCGATGTCTCATATAGACCGTGCAGGTGTATGTCTGCTGACGAAGGTAGACCAGGCAGCAGAGGGCTCATGTGAATATATAAGAAAGACCGTGCGTCGCTATAATGACCGTGCTTTGTTCGTAGAAAGCATACATCGTCCGCAGAGCATACTGCGTCTCGATGAGTGGCATGAGCATATCAATGAAGGTGGAACCGAGGTAGAGCTCATTAAGGGGCACCGCGTGATGGCAGTGTCAGCCATAGGCAACCCGGCATCATTCGAGCAGACGCTGCTTGATGTGGGAGCCGATATCATAGAGAGCCTGCATTTCCCAGACCATCATGATTATACGGTCGAGGAGATGCAAGATGTGATGGAGCAGGCATTGACATTGCAGGCTGAGGCTGTCGTCATCACAGAGAAGGACGCCGTTAAGGTGCCAGTCGAGATCGTACGACAGGATTATCCTATACCGATATATGTTATATCTGTCGAGGTCACGTTCCAGAACGGCAGTGAGGAATTCAGACGGATGCTCGCCGATGAGATCGGAAAGAAAACTGGGAGGATTACAGGATGAAGGTTCTATGCGTTATACCAGCCAGGTATGCTTCTACGCGGCTCCCTGGAAAGCCGCTGGCTGATATCTGCGGTAAGCCGATGATATGCCGTGTCTATGATAGGGCAAAGCTTGCAAAGCGCGTTGAAAAGACGGTCGTTGCGACGGATGACGAGCGCGTGAAGAGAGCCGTAGAAGAAGACGGCGGAGAGGCGGTAATGACGCGAAAAGATCATAACAGCGGTACTGACCGCCTAGCAGAGGCGGTTGCAGGGTACCCGGACATGGATCTCGTGATAAACGTCCAAGGCGATGAGCCGCTCATAGAGCCTAAAGTCATAGACAGGCTCGCAGCGGCATTCGATGATGATGAAGACTTGATGATGGCGACTGTGAAGGCGCGCATGGACGACGAAGAAGATATGCGCAATCCCAACAATGTGAAGGTCGTTACGGATAAGGACGGATACGCATTATATTTTTCACGTTCGCTTATGCCGTACCCGCGTGAGGATACGGACTGCCCCGTGTATAAGCATATAGGTATATACGCATATCGCAGGGATTTTCTGCTCAAATATGCGAAGATGCCTCAGACCATGCTCGAGAAGACGGAATCTCTTGAGCAGCTTCGTGTACTCGAGAATGGATTTCGCATAAAGGTCATAGAGTCAGATGCGAATTTTGTCGGCGTTGATACGGCAGAGGATCTTTCACGTGTGAATGAGATCTATAGGAAAATGCTTGACTGCTGATGAGATATATTGACATCCAGAGGAGGAAAAACCAATGAACAAAGTGCAGATTGCGGATTTTTCCATCGGCGGTGGTGAGCCGCTGGCATTGCTCGCAGGGCCATGTGTGCTAGAGGATCTTGACCGCTGCCTTTATATAGGGCGCACGATCAAGGAAATCGCCTGCAGGCTCGGGATGCCATATGTGTTCAAGGCTTCGTATGACAAAGCCAACAGGTCGGCATTCAATAGCTTCAGGGGACCTGGTCTTGAAAAAGGCGTTGAGATGCTGAAGGAAATAAAGAGGCAGCTCAATGTGCCTATCGTAACGGATGTGCATGAGACATGTCAGGTGGAGAAGGCCGCCGAGGTTGCTGACATCCTGCAGATACCGGCGTTCCTCTGTAGGCAGACTGACCTGCTATATGCCGCAGCACAGACGGGGAGGGTCGTGAACGTGAAGAAGGGACAGTTCATGGCACCTGCTGATATGCGCAACGTTGTGGACAAGCTTCTTGAGGGCGGCTGCAGCCGCATCATGCTCACTGAGAGGGGCGCGTCGTTCGGATATAATAATTTGGTCGTCGATATGAGGAGCTTCCCGATCATGCGCTCGTTCGGCTATCCGGTCGTGTTCGATGCGACGCACAGCGTCCAGATGCCGGGCGGTGCCGGAACGCATTCATCGGGTAAGCGCGAATACGTCCCTTACCTTACCAGGGCTGCGGTTGGCGCAGGCGTTGATGCCCTTTTCCTAGAGGTACATGATAATCCTGATGAGGCACTGTCAGATGGGCCGAACATGGTTTATCTTGATAAGCTCGAGGAGATATTGAAGGATGCCTTGGCTATCAATGAAATTGTACGGGGGAAGATGAATGCCTGATATGGGAAAATACGATGAGGAAACGAAAACAAAGATACGTGTGAAGGCCGCAGAGACGCTTGAGGACGAGGCAGAGGCCATATCAAAGCTTAAAGAGCGCATAGATGAAGAATTTGTCGGGGCATGTGAGTGTATTCTCGACTGCGATGCGCGCGTCGTCGTGACTGGCATGGGCAAATCCGGTCATATAGGCAGAAAGATCGCTGCAAGCCTTGCGAGTACAGGTACGCCAGCGTTCTTTATGCATCCTGCGGAGGCTTTTCATGGCGATCTCGGCATGGTGACGGCAGATGATGTTGTCATCGCGATTTCCAACAGCGGAGAGACGGCGGAGATCGTGAATATCCTTCCAATCATAAAGCGTATCGGTGCCAAGATCATAGCAATGAGCGGCAGACGCGATTCGGCGTTGGGTCAGCATGCAGACTTCTACATCGACACGAGCGTGGAACGTGAGGCATGCCCACTGGGGTTGGCACCAACAACGTCTACTACTGCGACGCTCGCCATGGGTGACGCACTCACGATCGCTTTGATGAGCGTGAGGAATTTCACGGCTAAGGATTTTGCCGTGTTCCATCCGGGTGGCTCGCTCGGAAAGCGCCTCTTGCTCACCGTCGCGAATGTCATGCATAGCGGCGATGACAATCCTGTGATCGGTATCGATGCGAGCGCCAGGGAGGCACTGTTCAAGATGACGGATAAAGGACTAGGTGCGACATCCGTCGTGAACGCGGATGGCAAATTCATTGGGTTGCTTACCGATGGCGATATAAGGCGCTGCCTTGCCAAAAGTACAGAGCTTCTCGATGAGCCGGTGGAAAACATCATGACGCGTAATCCTGTCACGATAACGAGTGACAAACTCGCTGCGTCGGCACTATCAATCATGGAGAAGCATAAACCGCGCCCAATTACGGTCCTGCCGGTCATTGACGCTGATGGCAGGCCGTGCGGTATCGTGCATTTGACGGATCTTCTGCGTGCGGGGGTAGTGTGATATGACAAAAGAAGACGCTATGAACGCTGCGAAAAATATAAGTATGCTCGTGTTCGATGTGGATGGTGTACTGACAGATGGCAGCATACGCGTGGGAGCAAACGGAGAATTATATAAGCCATTCAATGCGCATGATGGCCTTGGCATATCCGTATGGCATAAGATGGGCGGTCAGACGGCTATCATCACCGGCAGAGAGTCGGATATGCTGACATTTCGCGCTAAGGAGCTTCATATACAGCATCTGTATCAGGGCGTTTCGCCCAAGATACGCGTTTATGAAGAGATAAAGACGGAGCTTGGGCTAAAAGATGATGAGATAGCCTACGTCGGAGACGATCTTATAGATCTTGCCGTCATGAAGGAGTGCGGGCTGTCATTTGCAGTTGCGGACGCGGTGCCAGAGGCGCGTGACGTGGCAGACGTCGTGTGCTCGACATGCGGAGGCCGCGGAGCTGCACGTGAGGCCATAGAGTTCATATTGAAGGCTCAGGGTCGCTGGGAAGATGTGCTGGCTATGTTCATGACTGGCGGGAATAAGCTTGCACAGTGAGAAAGTATCTAGTATGGTTTGCCGGAGGGACAGGGAATGCAGTATAAATTATTGATGGCTTTGAGCAAACTCGTGTGCTTGCTGCCGCATGGGGCGCTTCTTGCAATAGGCAAGGTTCTGGGCCATCTTTATTATTGCCTTATCAGTAAGCAGAGAGAGCTTGCGATACGGCAGATGATGCAGTCCCTCGCTATCAGCCGCAGTGAAGCGGAGCATATAGTGAAGGCATCGTTCGTGAATCTGGCACAGAATGTGCTGGAGATCCTCTACATGCCGAGACTGAATAAAGATAATTTCAGCAAATATATAAAGATAGACCATCCTGAGTATCTTACGGATTCACTCGCAAAAGGACATGGGGTCGTGATCTTGACGGGACATATCGGCACGTGGGAATGGCTGGCGGCAGGACTCGTATTCCTTGGAATGCCGGTTACCGCGATAGCAAAGCCGCAGCCGAATATGCAGTATACGAATGTACTCAACGATCTGAGGGCTACATGCGGTGTGGAGATATTCTCCCGCGGCACGAGCGAGCTCCTCGCGGCGGCAAGGGCATTGAGGAAGGGCAAGATACTGGGTTTTTTGGCAGACCAGGATGGAGGACCTGCTGGCGCGTTCGTGGAGTTCTTCGGCCGGACGGCGTCCACTCCAATGGGGCCAGCCGTATTCTCGAGGAAATTCAAGTCGCCAGTCGTGCCGACATTCATACTGCGTCAGCCGGATGGTGGCCATCTGATACATGTGCTGCCACCTATGGAGCTTCATGATACGGGCGATCCAGATAGGGACCTCATTGAGGATACTGCCGATATGACACATATCATAGAGGAGATCATTCGACAGAATCCGACCCAGTGGCTGTGGTTCCAGCATCGTTGGAATACGCAGCCGGATGAGAAGACGGTTCATCATCATGTGACAGCCAGGGAAGGGAAAGCAGATGGAAAGAAAGGGTAAGCTCATCATAGCGGTTGCTGTGACACTTGCCGTCGCATTGGTCGCATGGGTGGTGCTGAGCGTTCCAGATACGCCGAAGCCTTCCAGAAATAATGACTTGACGAAGATTACATACAATGGTAATACTATCAGTGAAGAGAAGAATGGACGCACGGTATGGAAGGTGACTGCCGATTCTATAACGATTGATGCTGATACGGAGTCTGTAACGCTAGACGGGGCAGAGGGCGTGTTCTATGCAGAGGATGGCAGGACGGTGACGCTGCATGCAGATCACGGCAAGTACGATTCCGCGTCACATGATATGGAGCTGTACATGGAAGGGAATGCGCCGATAGCGGTCGTTACGAGCGATGGCATAAGCCTGACATGTAATAAGATAGAATGGACGAATGGATCTGGCATGCTTGCCGCTATCGGCAAGGTAAAACTTACGCGCGAGGAGGATCACCTGACGGCTTCAGGTGACCGCATCGAAAGTACGGACGGATTCAGCAAGATAAAGATCAAGGGAAATGGACGTATTACCAAGGGGGTAGCAGATTGATGCTTGGAAAGAGAAAGGCTGCTTTGTCAGCTGTAGCAATTTTCGCAGTGGCGGCCCTCAACGTGGGCACTCTGCAGGCTGCAGATGTGCCATCAGAGTTAGATGCGGACGTTATTTCTTATGATATGTCGACTGGTGAGGTCAAGGCAGAGGGCAATGTGCTGATGAAGCATGGCAACACCCGTGTCGCAGGACAGAGTGCGTCATATAATATGAACAGCCGTACGGGAATCATATCTGGAGGTATCATCGCCGAGTCTGATGATATGCGTATGACGGCACAGCAGGCAGAGCTGGCAGGAGAAGCCATCAAGGCTTCTGGCGGTGTGGATGCGGTAAAGGGAACGATGCACCTCACCGCACAGAGCATATGTGCTGAAGGCAATCACTACTCTGCCGCAGGGAATGTGCAGGCGACAGATGGTAGCAAGAGCTTTTCTGGTGAATCTGCAGACTATCAGCAGGATCAGGGATATGTACTGCTTTCAAATGGCGGCACCATCACTACACAGGATGGCACCTTTTCAGCGGGACATATGGAAGGCTGGTTGAATGATGGACATTATAAGGGCACGGGTGACGCGCATGTGAAGAGTACGGCGCGTGACTTTGAAGGCGGCGGAGATACCGCAGAGTATGATAGCGCGCGTGGCATCGCTGAGCTGACTGGCAACGCATGGGGTGTGCAAGGCAACAACACGGTGCGCAGTGGGCACCTGACAGTACATCTGGCGGATAACGGAAAAGCGGGCGTAAAGTGAGCACGTATGGCTGTGTATCCTGAAGCAGGGGTAGAGCAATGTATATAGAAGCGAAAAATCTTGTGAAGACATTCAAACACAGGGACGTCGTCAACCGCGTGTCACTACGCGTTGAGAAGGGTGAGATCGTCGGCCTCTTGGGACCTAATGGCGCCGGCAAGACGACGACGTTCTATATGATAGTCGGTCTGGAGAAACCGACAGCCGGTGAGGTTTATCTTTCCGACGTGCGTATCGGCAGCCTGCCCATGTACAAGCGTGCACAGCTGGGAATAAGCTATCTGGCGCAGGAGGCATCCGTGTTCAGGAAGCTGACCGTTGAGGAAAATATCCTTTCCATACTGGAGACACTGCCGATGACGAAGGCAGAACGCCAGTCGAAGATGGAAGAACTCCTCGAGGAATTCCATATCACCCATATCAGGGAGAGGAAGGGAACAGAGCTTTCTGGCGGTGAGAGAAGACGCGTCGAGATTGCTCGCTGCCTGGCTCTTGAGCCTGAGTTCATACTGCTTGATGAACCATTTGCCGGAGTAGATCCTATAGCCGTAGCAGATATACAGGAGATTATCGAATATCTCAGGCAGCGCGGCATGGGTATATTGATCACAGACCATAATGTACGTGAAACGCTGCATATCGTCGACCGTGCATATATTCTTAACGAAGGCCAGATACTCCTGGAGGGCGACAGCAATACGATTGCATCGAGTGAGGTCGCCAGGAAGTTTTATCTTGGAGATAATTTTACGCTGTAAAGGAATGCAGATATAATGAAGATACGTATACTTGACAGGTACATTTTCAGGGAAGTTGTTGTAACCTTCCTTTTCGGCGTGTGTGCATTTTCGGCCGTATTCCTAGGATCGGGCACGCTGTTCCATATTGCAAAGTACATCACGGACTATGGTGCAACGATTCAGTCGGTCGTAAAGGTACTAGTGCTGAGCATACCGGATATCATCGTATATACGTTCCCGATGTCTATGCTCCTTGCGAGCCTGCTGACGTATGGCAAGCTCTCAGGGTCGAGCGAGATTACCGCGATGAAGTCATGTGGTATCAGTTTCTACAGGATTGCGGTACCTGCAATCGTGCTCGGATTCCTTGTGAGCATATTCTCTATATGGTTCAACGAATATGTGGTTCCATGGGCTAACAATGCGAGCAATAATGTTGTATACTATGAGATAAAGGGCAATGTAGCAGCCAAGGATCAGGACCATGTCATCATCAAGAACATTGACCATGGTCAGATAAAGAGCCTCGTATATGCAAGGCGATACAAGTCCGATGTACAGCGTTTGGAGAATCTGACGCTGCAGACATTCACCGGCGATACGGTCACGCATGTCGAGAATGCGGAATACGCAGAGTGGGATGGTGGCGCATGGATCATGCATAACGGCATGATATATGATATAGCAAATGGAGATACCGAGCATACGATGCGCTTTGATACGCAAGTGCTTCCGATAGGTGCGAACCCGAAGCAGATCGTGCGCGACCAAAAGAAGCCGGACGAGCTCACGATGAAAGAACTGAGGGCACAGATAAAGATCATGCAGTCCCAGTACGTCAATACGACGAAGCTCGAGACAGAGCTGTATCAGCGTATCACGATACCGATCGCAAGCCTTGTGTTCGCACTCATCGGCATACCACTTGGCCTTCAGCCAAACAGAAATTCATCGTCGGTCGGGTTCGGCATAAGCCTTATCATCATATTCGTATATTACGTCATGATGACCGTATCCGGAGCCATAGCGCAGAGCGGAGTCATAGATCCTGCATATGCGGTATGGATGCCTAATATCATAGGCTTGGCAGCTGGAATAGTCCTTATGCGAAGGGCAGCAAAATGATTCTTTTTAGTAAGAGAGGTGCAGCTGATGTATGGAGTAGTCCTTATACTTGTACTGGTAGTCACGGGTGGTGCGATCGCGTTCATCGGTGACAGGCTTGGATCCAGGATAGGTAAGAAGAGACTGTCTGTATTCGGCTTGCGTCCACGTCATACCTCAATACTGATCACCATCATAACAGGCGTACTCATCACTACACTGACATTCGGAGTGATGGCAGCGGTGTCCGAGAATGTGCGTACAGCACTTTTCGGCATGGAAAAGCTTACGCGTTCTATGATGGAGACGCAGTCGCAGCTTGAAATAGCAAAGGCGGATCTTGAGGATGCAGAGCGTCAGAGGAAGAATATGCAGCAGGATCTCGATGCGACGCAGGGTGAGGTGGACAGGCTGCATGAGGAACAGTCTGAGCTTCGCTCGGAGTCTGATCGCCTCCATGCGATGAATGGCAGCCTGCTGCAAGAGAACGGGGCATTGCTCGCACAGAATGATAACCTTTCGGCGTATAATCAGGAGCTGTCTGCGTCGAATACAGAGCTGAGCGGGCAAAATAAGCTTCTCGGTGATAAGAATACGAAGCTGACATCTGATAATGCCATGCTAGAAAAGTACAATCGTGCCCTTCAACATGGTATACAGACGGTGCGCGAAGGCGACATCGTATTCCAGGCTGGTGAGGTCATATCAAGCGGCGTCGTCCGTGGATCGCGCCCAGAGTCGGAAGTCGCAGACGATATAGCTACTCTCGTGCAGCTTGCAAATCGCAACGTCTCGATTAGACTGGGCAAGGATAGTGGAGAGGAGATATGGATATATCAGCCCGAGTTTGATGCTGCCGTATCGAATATCTCCAAGAGCCCTCAGGATATGATCGTCCGAATCGTTGCTGCGGGCAACCTCGTTAGGGGTGAGCCTGTAAGGACGACACTCCTGCTGTATAAGAATAGTATCATCTATAAAGATCAGGAGTTCGTTATTTCGCGTGTGTACGAGTTCCATAAGAACGGTGAAGCGGCGGCTGAACAGGTGCTGATGGATTTCCTGCAGCGCGTGAATCAGGCTGCGGCAGCGCGTGGGATGTTGCCAGATCCTTTGAGAGGCACCGTAGGCGTCATGCAGGGTGCTGAGTTCTATGACCTTGCGAAGGAGCTTTCAGGGATGGACGGATCCGTGACGGTTTCGGCATATTCTAAGGGCTCTACCGATGCACTCGGACCGCTTCGTCTGGATCTTAGATTGGCTCTGCAGATAGCACAATGACAAAGATATAGCTTTAGACACATCGGACATGAGACGTGCCAGATATCCTGGAGTTCCTATGCCGGTGTATTTTTTTGGGAGGGACATATATGTATATTGCGGCAATAGACCCCGGCAGCGATAAATGCGGCTTTGCACTTCTCGATGGAAATGGGAAGGCGCTTATACAAAAGGTCGTCATGACTGATGAGCTATGCGTGGAAGTCATGAAAGCATATGAGCAGTATCCGTTCAATCGCCTTATGCTCGGTAATGGCACGACGAGTGCGAATGCAGAGGAGCGCATAGGAAAGCTGCTGCCCAGCGTGAAAGTAGAGGTCGTCGATGAATACCGTACAACGGAGCTTGGGCGTAAGGATTATTTCAAGGATCATCCGCCCACGGGGTTGAAACGATTCTTGCCACAGGGATTACTGACGCCTCCTGTGCCAGTCGATGACTATGCTGCAGCGATACTGGCGAGAAGGGCGCTGGGATTGGAGAGCCCTGAAAGAAGCATTTCTGAGCGGTGATACGAATCTATCGTATGGAATCGATTGCGACGGCTGTCG
>OMZT01000094.1 GCA_900315615.1 uncultured Veillonellaceae bacterium
GGCTTTTCAACATCCAGATGAAGCGCACACCACATCTGGTGCTGCCCGACATCCGTGGCAAATGCAAATGGTTTGCCCTTCACTACCTTTGCAATATGATGCATTGCCCACGGAACGGTCAGGCGATCCACCTGATAGTCATATGCGTACTCATCTTGCCAGGACGCAATATGCTCCCACCATTCATCCAGGCTATGTGATGGCTCATGCTGCATTAATATGCCCAGTATCGTTTTCATATCTCCGGACAGGCCTATTGAGCTTGCCACATTTTTATCAATCTCTGCAGGATCTATATCGATATGTATGAACTTCGTACCACGCGTATATTTATCCAGGTTGCCCGTCTGCCTATCGCCGAAGCGGCTGCCGACAGCTATCACCAGATCAGCACTAGCGATAGCATTATTCGCTGCCTTCCTACCGTGCATACCAGCGAATCCAAGCACCTGCGGATGAAATCTTGGTAGCGCTCCAATGCCCATAAGTGTCATCACGACAGGCAGATGGAACTTCTCAATGAATGCGCGCAGATCATCAGACGCACCAGCAGATATCACACCTCCGCCAGCTATTACTACCGGGCGTTCTGCACCGCGTATGAGCTTTGATGCCTCTGCCGCACAGATAAGGAAATCCGCATCCGGCTTACTAGTATCGTCTGGCATATGCGTCTTTGGTTCATATTCCACATCCGCAAAAAAGATATCACGTGGCACATCAATCAGCACCGGTCCGGGTCTTCCGCTCCGTGCTATATCGAACGCCTCACGGATGATTGGAATCAGCTGCTCTGCTTTCTTCACTTTGTAATTATGCTTCGTCACCGGCATAGATATGCCTACTATATCCGTTTCCTGAAAAGAGTCTGTGCCCATCAGGCCGGTATCCACCTGCCCCGTGATAGCAACGATAGGTATAGAATCCATATATGCTGTAGCTATACCAGTAATGAGGTTCGTAGCTCCAGGGCCGGATGTCGCTATGCACACTCCAACCCTGCCAGTCGCACGCGCATATCCATCAGCCGCATGTGCAGCTCCCTGCTCATGTGCAGTCACAATCTCTTTTATACCCTTTTCATCATAGAGCGCGTCATACAAAGGCAGTATCATACCTCCAGGATAGCCGAAGACCGTATCAACGCCTTCTTCCAAAAGGCATTTGACTACAGCCTTCCCCCCTTTCATGTGCATGGCAATCCCCCCTAAAAATTAGACTCTCTCTGCGACGGCCTGTGCCATCTCATCCGTGTTGACCTTTTCAAAACCATCTTTCCAAAGGTCAGGCGTACGTATCCCATCCGCGAGAACCTTGTCTACAGCCGCCTCTACCGAATCGGCTGCCTGCTCCTCACGCAATGCATAGCGCAGCAGCATGGCCGCTGAAAGTATCGTCCCCAAAGGATTCGCTATACCCTTCCCGGCTATATCCGGTGCCGAACCATGAATCGGCTCGAACAGTCCTGTGCCATCACCCAGCGACGCCGATGGCAGCATGCCTATAGAACCGCTGATCACGGCCGCCTCGTCACTGAGTATATCGCCAAAAAGATTACCAGTAACGATGACATCAAACTGCTTCGGATTCACTGCGAGCTGCATGGCGCAGTTATCTACATAAAGATTATCCAATGCGACATCAGGATATTTCTCGGCTACCTTCGCCGTCGTGCGGCGCCATAGCCTCGACGTCGCAAGCACATTGGCTTTATCTACAGATGTAACTTTGCCGCGGCGCAGCTTTGCCGTCCTGAATGCAAGCTCAGCTATGCGCTCGACCTCAGGCACAGAATAGTTCTCCAGATCCCACGCGCGCTCCGCACCATTATATTGCTCTGACTCACATCTGTCGCCAAAATATATACCACCCGTGAGCTCACGTACGATAACGAGATCCGTACCCTTGACCCTATCAGTACGCAAAGGTGAATATCCGACTAGCGCATCCAGTACCTTCACGGGGCGCAGATTAGCATACAAGCCAAGCTGCTTCCTAAGGCCCAGTATCGCCTTCTCTGGACGCAGTTCAGGCTTCACGTTATCCCATTTATCACCGCCAACTGCGCCAAACAGCACGCCATCTGATGATTTGGCCGCCTCTACTGTATCCTCTGGCAGAGGCACACCAAACTTATCATATGCAGTACCGCCTGCATCCTTATATGTATACGAGATATCGAGATCATATTTCTTCGCAGCGGCCTCCAGCACCTTGACCGCGCCAGAAGTTATCTCCAAACCGATACCGTCTCCTGGTATGACAACAACATCAAACTTTGCAGACATCTTATCACCCCTTACTCATCACATACTGTACCAAGCCGCCAGCATCAGCTATCTCCTGTACGAACCCCGGCAGCGGATGTGCATGATATGTATCACCGGTCGACAGATTCTCTATGATACCTGTCGATACATCTACACGCAGCTTATCTCCGGCATTTATCTTATCGACATCATCACCAATCTCAAGCAGCGGCAGCCCTATATTTATACTGTTCCTATAGAAAATACGTGCAAAGCTGGACGCAATCACGGCAGTTATCCCTGCCGCCTTTATCGCAACAGGTGCATGTTCTCTCGACGAGCCGCACCCGAAGTTCTTTCCACCTACCATGATGTCTCCGGCTTTGACATTGTCTGCAAAGCCCGTGTCTATATCTTCCATGCAGTGTGCAGCAAGCTCCTTCGGATCGAAGGAATTCAGATACCTTGCAGGGATGATAACATCTGTATCTATATTGTCACCATAGCGCCATACCTTACCCTCTAGCTTCATACTTCACGCCTCCTCTGGAACTGCGATATGTCCTGCGATTGCACTTGCAGCAGCGACCAAAGGTCCTGCAAGGTACAC